>NZ_MEIH01000321.1:0-5204 GCF_001723155.1 Haladaptatus sp. W1 | reverse complement strand
GGACTGATGAGCATCACCGGCGAGGCGGACGGCTCGCCTGTTCGAGTGGGCGTGGCCATCGCCGACATCGGCGCGGGGATGTACGCGACCCAAGCCATCCTCGCCGCACTGCTCGAGCGCGAACTCGGGGACGGAACGGGACAGAAGGTCGATGTCTCGCTCCTCGACGGTCAGGTTGCGTGGATGAGCTACATGGCCTCGAACTACTTCGCCACGGGAACCCCGCCCGAACGAATGGGGAGCAAACACCCGACGCTCGCCCCGTATCAAGCGTACCCGACGGCGGATGGGTACGTGGTCATCGCGGTTCCGTCGCCCAACCTCTGGCCGAAGTTCTGTCGTGCCATCGACCGCGAGGACCTCATCGACGACGAGCGATTCCGCGACAACGCCTCTCGCGTCGAGAACCGCGACGAACTCGATGCACTCCTCGAACCGACGTTCGCGGAGTTCACGACGGCAGAAATAGTGGAGACGATGGACGACCACGGCGTCCCGGCGACCGACGTCAAGGATATGCAGGATGTCTTCGACAATCCACAAGTGAATGCGCGAAACATGCAGTGGTCGGTTTCCCATCCGACCGCGGGCGACGTCGAGATGGCGGGCAGTCCGATGCACCTCTCGAAGACGCCGACGCGGGTTCGCGCGCACCCGCCACTCCTCGGCGAACACACGGAAGCAATCCTTTCTGAATTCGGCTATACGGAGGCGGATATCGAGCGACTGTCCGACGAGGGCGTTCTCTGACGCTCGTCACGTCTCGATGCTAGACCCCTTCGTCGGGCGGTTAGGCTTGCTTTATTAGCTCGTCGATGATGGCGTTCGCGCTGGCGAGATTCGTCGCCAGTGGCACGTCGTGAACGTCACACACCCGTAGGAGCGCGTTGATGTCCGGTTCGTGCGGTTGGGCGGTCAACGGGTCGCGGAGGAATATCACAGCCTGACAGTCTCCGGTGGCTACCGCGGCACGGATCATCATATCTCCGCCGAGCGGTCCGGACGCTTTCGGCTCGACTTCGAGGTTGGTGTTCTCGTTGATTCGCTGTCCGGTCGTTCCGGTTGAGATGCAGTCGACGTCCGAAAGTTGGTCGATGTTATCTCGGACGAACTCGACCAAATCGGGTTTCTTCTCGTCGTGTGCGATGAGCGCGATTCGCATACAGTGGCGTATCACCCGTAGTATCTTTACATTACGGCCGTAGAACCCTCGCTGAATGCGGTTCTGGCAGGCTATCCAACGACGTGACGCGATTCGAGGACCCTATGCGCGATGGTCGCGTGGCGAATTCCCCGGAAGTCGGTTCGTCGTGTACAACCCTGCGAGGACGACGATGACACAACCGACGAGCGAGGCGAGGCCGATAAACACGACGTCGAATCGATAGCCCGCTTCGGTGAGCAGACCGACGGTTGCAGTGCCGTTCGCCTCGACTAGCAGGGAAATACCGGTGAACGCCGCGTAGACGACGCCGCGATTCTCGTCTGACAGCGAGTTGAGGAAGTAGGTGTCCAAGGCCGGAAACAGGCTGTGTATCGAGTACCCGATGGCGACCGAGACGACGGTGAGCGCGACGATGCCACCGGCGGCGGTGAGCGCGACCACCGACACCACGAATCCCGTCAGTATCGCGAGGATGTACGGGACGATGGGGAGGCGATCGGCGAGCCGGCCGCCGAACCAGAACGCGGGTAGGCCGGCCGCGAACACGACGGTGAGCAGGAGGTTCGCCGTCGTCGTCGGCACTCCCTTCGACGAGTCCAGATAGACGACGTAGAAGTTGAACAAGCCCTGCCACAGGAATCCCGCGACGCCGACCATCAGGAGGCCGACCGCGATGAGTCGCCAGTGGGAGCGCACGGCGGACAGAAACGCGCGGTCCGGGGCGGACTCGTCGGCGATTCGGGACCCGCGAACGATGCTCGCCAGCACGATGCTGAAGACGACTGTGACCGCTGCGAGCAGGATGAACACCGTCCGCCACGAGGAGACGAGTAAGATTCCGACGACGATGGTGGGGGCGAGGACCGCCGCCAGTTGCGACGCTGCACCGTGGATGCCGACGGTTCGCCCGACAGCGTCCGGATATAGTTCCGCGATTAGCGGCACGGCGGCGACGAAGTAGGCACCGCTGGCGACGCCGAGTAGAAACGTCCCGACGCGAAGCGAGGCGATGGAATCCGCGACCGCGATGAGTCCCGACGACCCGGCGAGGACGAATCCCGTCGCCAGAACGGCCTGATACCGCGGGATGCGGGTGAGGACGTATCCCATCGGAATCCTCGGGAGCGCGGTGCCGAGCCACACCAGCGATATCAACACGCCGATGGTCGCCTGGTCGGTCGAAAAGGCCACCGTCAGGGGTTCGAGCAGCGGTGCGAAGACGGTTCGCCCGAAGTTCATCAGGAATACGAGCCCGCAAAGCGTTCCGAACAGGCGACGTCTCACTACCGTCTATACCGAGTCGGACGACTCAACCGTTGCGGAAACGGCAGGGGTGACGTTCGTGGCCGATAGGCCGCCGATGCGTTCTCATTGATGCGTCGAGTACATTGTGGACAGTCGGCTTGATGGTTCATGCGCGACCAGAAAGGTGAGGACGAGAAGAATGTCCAGCATGACGACGTTCATCAAGTGCGTCGTTCACAACCTATAACGACGCCTCGCTATCTCACACAAAGAGTACGAATGTCCTTACTTCTGAGAGGGATGTATTCATGAATATAGAAGATGTATCTATCATCCACGTCCATGGTGTGGGCCAGCGGAGCCGTGATGAGGACCGTGTGGCCCGTGGTGTGGATGGTCGGTCCAGTGGTCACCGTGCTGGTGGTTCCCCCAGTTGTTGTGCCAGCCCCAATGGTCGCCGACATGGCCGAAAACGGACACTGGATCCTCGGTCAAGTCAGTTACCTGAGCGCCCGCTGTCACAGTTGCTCCGAGTCCCAGCATGATCAAGACAGCGATGCCTACTACACCCAGTCGCAATAACGTGTTCATGAGTTTTACCTCCTATATGATCATAGGTTACGAACGGAGATAACACGCTGGAATAATTCCCAACAAGCGAGAATCCAGTAGAGTCGAGTGACCGATACGCGCTGTATATTCAGTACGGCTCCTACGAAATATTATTGATTGAAAATTTAAATAATGGAATTTAACTAATGGGGTTTAACTGATGTGAACGTTCTGTCCCCCTCGTCGATGGTGGTTTCATCGAAAACATCGACCGCTCGCCGAGAGCTACGTTGAATGGATGAGTCGAATCGCCGATTGTCTCCCCGATGTCGGGTTCCGTTATTCGTCCGGGTCGAAGAGTTCGATCGCCGTTCGCACCGCGTCGTCATCCGTCGACGCGTCTTGTAACACCGCATCGGGCGTCGCCACGATACCGTTCACGATGGCGGCCGCCATCCGTTCGATGACCGCCCGCTGTTCCGCCGTGAGACTGTCCTCGCCGCCGAGTCGTTCGACCGCTCGCGCGACCTCCCGCCGTTCGAGTTCTCTGCCGCGCTGGTGAATCGCTCGTCGAACCGCCTCGGGGTCGGCTTCGTCTCGGTCGACTATCTCGGTGGAGGGGACGGATGGACTCCCGTTCCGGGTGTCGTTTACGTCCATCGTAAATCAGTTGACGTACACTCGGATCACGTAGCCGCCGCACCCGCACTGGTCGACGTATTCACACTCGATATCCGAACCGAACTCGTCGGTGAGTGCGTCGAAGAGGTACGTTTCGGGGTGGCCGTGATTCGCGTGCGTGACCACGTTCACGTGGTTTCCTCGGGCCGTGTGCTCGACGGCATCGACCGCCTGCGAGCAGACGAACCCTGCATCGTCGGCGTGTTCGGGTTTTTCGAGGTTCACCGACCACGAGTTGTCGTGAACCCGCTCAGTGACCGGTTCCACGTCGTCGTGCGAGATGTCTGCCATAGGTACAGGTTGGATGCCGTCGATGGAAAGCCGTCCCCCGAACATGTTCGTCATGGATTATTGGGGATCCCGACGATATCGTACGGTATCGATGGCAACCGCGAAACTCACGCTCACGCTACCCACCGAGACGTGGATCGGCGACGTCTCGACAACGTATCCGGATGCGAAATTCAGGGTGCTGGCCGCCCTTCCCGCCGACGACGTCGGCGTCGGATTGCTCGAACTCACGGCCGCCGACCTCCCGCCGATACTCCGCGAGATGGACGGTCACGACGGTATCGTCCACTTGGACCTGTTGCGGGCGTCCGACGATACGTGTCTCGTCGAGTTCGAGACGACCGAACCCCTTCTCTTGCTCTCGGTACAGGAGTCGGCGATTCCGCTCGAACTCCCGCTCACGATAACCGACGGCGACGCGACGTTCGAGGTGACGGCCGCGCGCGACCGGCTGTCCGCGCTCGCAACGCAACTGGACCTGTTCGGCGTCCCGTTCGAGGTGGAGTACGTCCGCGAGATGGCCTCCTCCGAGAGTCTGTTGACCGACCGACAGCGGCGTCTGGTGCGAACGGCCGTCGAATGTGGCTACTACGATTCACCACGGACCTGCACGCTCACCGAACTCGCGTCGATGACCGACGTCGCAAAATCGACCGCCAGCGAAACGCTGCACCGCGCCGAGGGGACGATTATCAAACGATACGTAACCGACGAGGTGGCGGAGTGACCGCCGAACGGTCGATGCCGGGTCTGGTTGGGACCCGTCGATGGCGGTTCAGTCGTCGTCGTCCGTGAACACCCGACTCGGCACGCGTTGGTCGTCCGGTTCTGGGACCGGCGTCGTCACCTCGCGCTGCACGAACTGCTTTTTGAGCACGTCGTAGGCGAACACGAGCGTGCCGAGGATGAGCATCGAGTCGCCCGGCAGCCGCGCCCAGAACAGGAGCTGTACCGTGTCGCTGTTGTAGAACGCGAGGCTCCGAGCGGCGTCGTAGCTCCCGGAGAACGCGGCTTCCAGTTGCAGGAAGCCGACGGGAAGGACGGAGACGAACACCATTACCGCGAGGCCGATGTTCCAGAGCCAGAACGCCCACCGGAGTCGGCGTTCCGTCCACGCGTCGGGTTTCGTCGTGAGCTGGAGCATGTAGGTCGCCATCCCCAGCGCGAGGAATCCAAACGCGCCGAACATGGCGGCGTGGGCGTGCCCGACCGTGAGGTACGTCCCGTGTTCGTAGTAGTTGACGAGCGGGAGGTTGATGAAGAACCCGAG
>NZ_MEIH01000320.1:0-16964 GCF_001723155.1 Haladaptatus sp. W1 | reverse complement strand
GCACGCCGACGCGTGCGTTTCTGGGCGCGCGGACGGCCAACACGTCGAGGCCGAGGTGGAGCGCCCGGTACTCGGCGACGTTGTTGTCGGGCACGTCACTATCGGGGACGGAGAGACGGGCGACGCGCCTGCCGTCGCGCGTTTCGATGATTACGCCGAGTCCACCGGCACCGGACTCCCGGTCGAACGACCCGTCACTCGTGACGTAGAAATCACGGTGATGGGTGTGAGGTGGGTGGGCGATGTGTGGGGTGGGCGACTCATCGAACAGATCACGTAATGAGGGATGACGGCCGTGAACGGCCATATTTCCCGGTTCGGTATCAGGTCACATAAATCTGCGGTTAGGTTCGTTATAAAGTGTCATGAGATAATGAGTCACGGGCGATGTCGTCCCATACCACAGATATATATGCAATTACCCGCCATGTCAGGGTATGCCCGATGAGCGACTAAATCGGCGGACGTATTTGAAGTTTGCAGGAGGCGCAGCAGCGTCAGCGGCCTTGGCAGGCTGTACTGGCGGTGGGAACAACCAAAATCAGGATGGGACCGACGGTCAAACGTCCAGTACCGACAGCGGAGGTGATGGCGGCGGAAACACGACGGGAGACTTCCCCGCGACCATCACGCAAGGACAGATGCCGTCCACGCTCGACCCGCAGAACCACCGGGAGACGACCACGGATAACGTCGTCCTACAGGCCTACGAGGGCCTGCTCTCGCGCAACGCGGACGGGAAAATCATCAAGAAGCTGGCGACGAAGTACGAGCGGACCGGCGACAAGACGGTCAAATTCACCATCCGCGACGGCGTAAAGTTCCACAACGGAGACACGCTGACCGCGGAGGACGTGGCCTTCAGCATCAACCGCATCGTGAAGTCGGGCGTCGGCGGACTCGAAAGCCCGCAGAGCGACCAACTTTCGGGCGTGACAGGTGCGAAAGCCATGGACGGCGCGGTGGAAGTCACGTCGGACGGGGTGAATCCCATCATCTTCGCCCTCTTCGCGTCCTACTGTGACATCATGCAGAAGTCGTGGGTCGAAAGCCACGACAAGAACTACGTCGCGAAGAACATGAACGGGACCGGACCGTTCAAACTCAAGAACTACACGGAGGACGTGAAGGTCGTCTTCGAGCGCAACGAGGACTACTGGCAGGAACCGGCCTCGGTTTCGGAACTCACGTTCAACGCGGCGAAGGAGTCCAGCACGCGGGTGAACCAACTCGTCAACGGCGAGACGGACATCATCGTCAACGTGCCGCCGCAGGACGCGGGACGCGTGAAGGGGAACTCGAAATCCCGCCTCGCGGCGGTTCCGAGCACGCGCATCATCTACAACGCGATGCGCTACGACGTGAAACCGTTCGACAGTCCGAAGTTCAGGCAGGCGATGAACTACGCCATCGACCTCCAGAGCATCATCAAGAACGTGCTTTCGGGCTTCGCGGACCAGACCGGTCAGCCCACGCTGAAAGGGTTCACGGGGTACAATTCGGAGGTCGGACCGTACCCGGCGAACAAGAAGAAGGCGGAACGACTGGTCGAGGAGAGCGGGAACGCCGGAGCGACGATTACCCTTCACACGCCCGTCGGGCGGTACCTGAAGGACTTAGAGATAGCGCAAGCGGTGGCCCAGCAGATAGACCAACTCAAGAACGTCAACTGCTCGGTTCAACAGCGAGACTTCAACGCGCTCGCGGGAGAACTGACGGACGGGAAGATAAAGACGGGACCGCACTTCTACCTCATCGGTTGGGGGAACGCGACGTTCGACGCGAGCCAAACCATCATTCCGCTGCTCACGACCGACGGCGCACTGACCTCCTACAGCAACGAGAAGGTGGATAAGCTGATGAAAGAGGCCCAGAACATGCCCGACGGCGACAAGCGCAACGGGAAACTGAAGGAGGTGAACAAGATTCTCCACGACCAAGCGCCGTGGATATTCCTCAACCGACAGTACAGCGTGTACGGCGTCAGCCAGCGCCTCAAGTGGCAAGCGCGCCGTGACGAACGCATCGACGCATACGCTATCTCTCCAAAGTAGATGAACGCACTATCGATGGGGTGGTTATAGATGTCGATGGGACGATTTCTGCTCCGACGGAGCGTCCAAGGAATCTTCGTCATCTGGGGGGTCGTGACCGTGGTGTTTCTGCTCCGATTCGTCACGCCCGGGAACCCGATTACGGTCATCGCCCCCTTGGATGCCAGTCCGGCGCTGAAACATCGAATCGCGGTCGAACTCGGGCTGAACCAACCGCTGTACGTCCAGTACGGCGAGTACATCTGGAACCTGCTCCACGGGGACATGGGCTACTCGTTCATCTCGGGGACGCAAGCCAGCACGCGCATCTTCGCCCGCCTCCCGGCGACGGTCGAGTTGGCGGTCGCGTCGAGCATCGTCGCAATCGTGCTCTCGATTCCGCTGGGCGTCATCAGCGCGACGCGGCGACACGACCCGGTGGACTACGCCGCGACGACGTTCTCGCTCGCGGGAATCAGCACGCCGAACTTCTGGCTCGGCATCATGCTGGTGTTGCTCCTCGCGGTCGGGGGACCGTTCCCGACGAGCCATCGCGGTATCGGGTTCGTGCCCGCGGTGGAAATGCTGTTTTCGCAGGGAAGCGTGAACGGCCTCGTGACCTGGGCGAAACACATCTTCCTCCCGGCGATAACGCTGGGAACGTACTTCACCGCGCTCATCACGCGGCTGACCCGGAGCGGCATGCTCGACGAACTGGGCAAGACCTACATCCGAGCATCGCGGGCCAAGGGACTCCCGGAGACGCTGGTGCGGTACAAACACGCGCTCCGAAACACCCTCATTCCCGTCATCACCGTCCTCGGCTTGCAGTTGGGGACGCTCATCGGCGGTGCCGTCATCACCGAATCGGTGTTCGCGTGGCCGGGACTCGGGACGTTGGTCATCAACTCCATCAACGCCCGTGACTGGCCGCTGATTCAGGGGTCGCTCATCGTCATCGGCACCGGGTTCGTCCTCGTGAACATCTTCGTGGACTTCCTGTACGCGTACATCAACCCGCAGGTGGTCTACGAATGATTTCGCCGCGGACGCTCCGGAACCTCAAGCGGGAGTTCCGTCAGAGCCTCTTGGCGAAAATCGGCATCGTCGTCGTCATCGCGGTGATACTCGTCGCGGTGTTCGCCCCGGTTATCGCACCGCACAATCCGAACCGGCAGAACCTCGACAACTCGAAACTGCCGCCGCTCGGGTTCAGCAAGAAGACGACCCAAACGAGTTCGGAGATGGTCGACGGCGAGATACAGATCACCAACAACACGACGTACGTCAAGGCACAGCCGTCGCATCCGCTCGGAACGGACCAACTCGGGCGCGATATGCTCTCGCGGGTGATTTACGGCGCGAGAACGTCGCTCCTCGTCGGTCTCTTCGGAACGGTGCTGGCGATGCTCATCGGCGTCACCGTCGGGTTGGTCGCGGGGTACTACGGCGAAATCGTGGACGACGCGCTGATGCGGAGCGCGGACATCATGCTGGCGTTTCCGTCGCTGGTGTTAGCGATAGCGCTGGTCGGCATGTTCAGACGGTCGGTGTTCACGATACCCGACCCGATAGTCGCGGCCGGACTCGTCTCGGGGATGCCCGGTCAAATCGGGATTCCGGGAACGGTCGTCATCGTCGTCGCGCTCGTGAACTGGGTCTGGTTCGCCCGCGTCTCGCGCGGCGAGGCCCTAACGGTGGTCGGCGAGGAGTACGTCAAAGCCTCCCGCTCGGTCGGCGCGAAGGACTCCTTTATCCTTCGAAAGCACATCCTGCCGAACAGCGTGACGCCCATTATCGTGCTCGCCACCATCCAAATCGCGGCCATCATCCTCCTCGAAAGCTCGCTTTCGTACCTCGGCTTCTCCGGGGTGAACCTCTCGTGGGGATTCGACATCGCACAGGGGAAAGACTACCTCGCCACGTCGTGGTGGATTTCGACGGTTCCGGGGCTCGCCATCGTCATCACCGTCATCGGCATCAACCTCGTCGGTGACTGGTTGCGCGACGCGCTCGACCCCGGTATCGAGGGCGAAGGAGGTGGCGTATGAGCGACCTGCTTCGCGTACGCGACCTCTCGACCCGCTTCTTCACGGAGAAGGGGCAGGTCAACGCCTGTGAGTCCATCAGCTTCGACGTGCAGGAGGAAGAGGTGTTCGGCGTGGTCGGCGAGTCCGGATCGGGAAAGAGCGTCGCCGCGCTCTCCATCATCGACCTCGTGGAGTCGCCCGGCAAAATCACGTCGGGCGAGGTGTGGTACCGCAACGCCACGCTCGCCGAAGAAGTCGAGGGCGACCGTCCCGAGGCGGTCGACGGCGAGTTCGTGGACATCCGTCAGTTGACGACGCGGGAGCGCCGCGCCTTGCGCGGGCCGTCGTTCAGCATGATATTTCAGGATCCGATGAGTAGCCTGAACCCGTCGATACCCGTCGGCGAGCAGATAGCCGAAGCCGTCGAGGTGCAGCGGCGGGCGAGGTCGAACCCGCGTTCGACCCGCTCGCGGACGCAAGGCTACGGACTTGCGAGCCTCGTCGCGGGCACGGTGCTCCCCTCCCAAAGCTACGTCAGCGAACCGAGTCGCGCGAAGGCGATCGAACTGCTCGAACAGGTCGGTATCCCCGACCCGGCGGACCGCGCCGACGAGTATCCCCACCAGTTCTCGGGCGGGATGCTCCAGCGGGCGATGATCGCCCAAGCGCTCGCCGGTGAACCGGACCTGCTCATCGCGGACGAGCCGACGACGGCGCTCGACGTGACGATACAGGCCCAAATCCTCGACCTGCTCCGCGACTTGCAGGCCGACACCGGAATGAGCATCATGCTCATCACGCACAACCTCGGCGTCGTCGCGCGGATGTGTGATCGCGTCGGCGTGATGTACGCCGGTGAACTGGTCGAACGCGGCACCCTCGAAGACGTGTTCGACGCGCCGGTCCATCCGTACACGCAAGGATTGCTCGGGTCACTTCCCGACTTGGAGGACCCGGCACCGCGTCTCCAACCCATCGAGGGGAACGTCCCCGACCTGCTGGATTCGGAGATGGGAGAGCGCTGTTACTTCGCCGACCGCTGTCCGAAGGCGATGGAGGAGTGTCTCTCCCATCCGTCGATGCACGACGCGGGCGGGAGCACCGAACACGAAGCGCGTTGCGTACTCACCGAAACGGAGTACGACGAGTCGCGCGCGCTCTCGTCGAACCACTTCGGAGAATCCCAAACGGAGGAGAAACGATGACCGACCATCTCGTTCGCGTCGAGGAACTGCAGAAGTACTACTTCGAACAGAACACCCTGACCGACCGAATCCTCGGTCGTGAGCCGAAGAGCGTGAAAGCCGTCGACGGCATCTCGTTCGCCATCGAAGAGGGCGAAACCCTCGGATTGGTCGGCGAGTCCGGGTGTGGAAAATCCACGACGGGGGAGACCCTGTTGAGCCTCCGCGACGCGACGGACGGAAAGGTCGTCTTCGACGGTCGGAACGTCTACGACATGGACGACCTGACGGAATTCAGAAAGCGGGCACAAGTCGTCTTTCAGGACCCGTTCTCCAGCCTCGACCCGCGGATGACGGCGGGCGAAATCATCCGCGAACCGCTGGACGTTCACGGCGTCGGGTCGCGGACGGAACGCCGCGAGCGCGTCGAAGACCTCATGGAACGCGTCGGGTTGTCGGCGGAGCAGATAGACCGCTACCCGCACGAGTTCTCTGGGGGGCAGCGCCAGCGCATCGGCATCGCCCGCGCGCTGGCACTGGAACCGGACTTCATCGTGCTGGACGAACCCGTCTCGGCGCTGGACGTGTCCGTGCAGGCGCAGGTGTTGAACCTCCTGCAGGACCTCCAGAACGAACTCGGCCTGACGTACCTGTTCATCGCCCACGACCTCTCGGTGGTTCGGCACATCTCCGACCGCGTGGCGGTGATGTACCTCGGCGAAATCGTCGAACTCGGGCCGGTGGACGAGATATTCACCGACCCGCAACACCCCTACACGAAGGCTCTGCTGGAGAGCGTGCCGCGCGCCGATACGAGCGAGCAAGAGCGCGACATCCACACGCTCTCGGGCGACGTGCCGTCGCCGCGCAATCCGCCGTCCGGGTGTCACTTCCGAACGCGGTGTCCGAACGTCATTCCCCCCGACGACATCGAGATTTCCCAATCCGCGTACCGCGAGGTGATGGATTACCGAGAACGGCTCGAATCGGGCGAACTCACCCTGAGGGGCGTTCGGGAGTTGGCCGCCGGTGCGGAGAAGAAACCCGAAGACGTGGACGACGAGGCCCTCGAAGCCGAGTTGTGGGACGAACTGTTCGACGACGAACTGGAGGGCGAAAACCGCGCGACCGTCTCCGAATCGTTCGACCGGTTCGTCGCGGGCGACCGTGACGGTGCCATCGCCGTGATGGCGGAACGCTTCGAGAGCATCTGTGAGCGCCGGACCCCGATGCTCCAGAACCGCGAACACCCCGCGGCCTGTCACCTCTACGACCAACCGCCGGAGTCGGAGCGGGAGGCGGGACGGGAAGTGGAGTCGTCGGCGGACTGAACGGCCGGTCACGACGCCTATTTTTCGCGCGCCGGACGAGTGGCTCTAGACGAAGACTTATAAGCAAAGGAGCACTACTGTATGAACCCCAATGGTCGCCCGTGAGTACGATTTTTGGCTGCTCGATTTGGACGGGACGCTCATCGACATCGACCCGTCGTACGTTCGCTCGGTGTTCGAGCGGGTGAGTGACCGCCTCGGCTACGAGTTTACGGACTACGAATCCGAAATCATCTGGCACGGTCTCGGCGGGTCGCGCGACGCCCAACTCCGACGGTGGGGTCTCGACCCGGTGGAGTTCTGGGAGGCGTTCCACTCCATCGAGGACCCGGAGGTTCGCGCCGAAAACACCTTCCTCTACGACGACGCCGCGTTCGTCGCCGACCTCGACTGCCCGGTCGGACTGGTGACCCACTGTCAGCAGTTCCTCACCGACCCGGTGCTCGACGGACTCGACATCCGCGATTGGTTCGACACCGTCGTCTGCTGTGACGAACAACTGGGCTGGAAACCCGACCCCGAACCGGTCGAACACGCGATGGGGCAACTCGACGTCAACGGCACCGACCGCGGCGTCCTCGCGGGCGACGGGTCGAGCGACATCGGCGCGGCGTGGAACGCGGGGCTGGATGCGGTCCACGTCGAGCGACACGACCCGACCCGTCGGAGACAGTGCGTCCTCGGCGACTACCGCGTGAACAGCTTCGACGAGCTATGGTCGAACGCCGGACAGACCTTCGAGAACACCGACTAACGTCGAGTCGAGCGCGGCCGCCAGTTCCTCGACGCCTGCCTTTTCCTCGCGGTTCGGATTGACGAGGATGCGAACTCGCTCCTCGCCGAGCGGGACGAAATCGAGGTCGAGTTCGTCCGCCGTCGAGCGCAACCCGAGTCCGGCGTCCGCTGTCCCGGCGGCGACCTTTCTGGCCGGGCTTTCGTGGGCCTTCACCGTGAGTTCGAACCCGGAGATGGATTCGACGAGTTCGTGGCGCGTCGTTCCGCGCTCCTCGGCGAGGTCGGCGACGGCGTTCCCGAGCGTGGTCCGAAGGCCGGAGTTCGTCCCGCGGTTGATGAATCGGAGGTCGCGGTCCACGAGGTCGGCCAAGCCCTCGATGTCGTCTGGGTTGTCGGGAGGAACGATGAGTCCCCACTCGCGGACGTAGGAGGCGAGTTCGGAGCCCGTGCTCGCGGACCGCGATTCCGCATCGCTCGCGGCGTCGCCGCTCGCACGTTCGTCGGACCGTGGTTCCGCCCCCTCGGTCGCTACCGCGAAGTCGGGTACGCCGTTCCGGAGGCGGCGCAACCCTTCCCGACTGCCGAACGGGAGGTATCGTGGAGAGTCCAGCGAATCGAGCAGTCGGGAGAGGGCGGGGTCGTCCTCGCCGACGCCGAGGACGGACGGCGGGCGAACGTCCGGCGAGAAGAGTCGCACGGAGACCTCTTCACCCTCCGCGAGATAGGCCGTGTCGGGATGCACCGTCACCACGCCGTCAGCCTCCACGAGGCTGGTCGTGGCCCCGCTGCCCTTGTCCACCGGGTAGGCGAGCGTGCGGCCGTGTTCGTCCTCGACCAGACCGGTCGGCATGAGTCGCATTCGGCCCTCGCCGTAGCGCTCCTCGGTCGCCATCCGCGCGTCGACAGTCGCGGTGGCGGGGGCGGGGAGTCCGGCCGCCTCGCGGATGGCGGGCGCGACGAAAGCCCGGAAGATGGTCAGCGCGGAGACGGGGTAGCCCGGCAGGCCGACGTACGCGGAATCGGGGAACCGCCCGATGAGCATCGGTTTGCCGGGTTTGACGGCGACGCCGTGGAGCAGGAGTTCGCCGCGCGATTCGATGACGCGGTAGATGACGTCCACGGCGCTCGCGCTGGTCGAACCGGAAGAGAGCACGAGGTCGCACTCCTCGGAAGCCTCCAACAGCAGGCGCTCCATCTCCTCGTAGTCGTCGCCAGCGTGGGGGTACAGAACGGGGTCGCCGCCCGCCTCTTCGACGGCGGCGGCGATGGTGTAGCTGTTCACGTCGTAGATTTGGCCCGCCTCGTCCGACAGCGGGTTGCCGGGGCGGACGAGTTCGTCGCCCGTGGAGATGATGCCGACGCGGGGCGTTCCGCGGACGGGCACCTCGTCCACACCGAGGGCCGACAGCAGGCCGATTTCGCGGGCGGTGAGTCGCGTTCCGGGGCCGAGGGCGCGCTGGCCCGCCGCGATGTCCGCCCCGGCCAGCATGGTGTGGTCGCCGGGTGCCACGGCGGTTCGGATTTCGACGCCCGTCCCGTCGTCGCGGTCCACGTAGTCGGTTCGCTCGACCATCACCACCGCGTCCGCGCCGGGCGGCATCACGGCCCCGGTGGAGATCTCGACGGCTTCGCCCTCGCCGACTTCCACGTCGGGTTCCGTCCCGGCGTGAACCTCCCCAACGAGGTCGAGGACGGTTGGGTCGGCCTCGTCCGCTCCGAACGTATCCCGCGCTTTGACCGCGAAGCCGTCCATGCTCGCGCGGTCGAACCCCGGCACGTCGCGCTCCGCGTCGAACCGCTCGGCCAGCACGCGACCGCGCGCCTCCGTGAGCGCGACCGACTCCGATTCGGGTGAGAGGTCGAGCGATGCAATCGCCTCGTGCGCTCGTTCCGGTTCGGCGAGGTCGCGGAACTCCTTTCGGTCGGTCACGCGAATCCCTCCGTGGTGAGCGTGACGCTATCGGACGCGGGTTGTCCGATTGAAATCACGCGGACCACTCCCAGTTCGCCACGGCGACCGTCTCGCCCTCGCGAATCCCCTCGCGTCCTTCGGGAACCTCGACCCAGCCGTCGGCCAGCGCGACGCTGGAGAGGACGCCGGACCCGCTGGCTCGCGTCGGGGTTGCGACCGGTTCGTCGCCCTCGCGGTCCAGCGTCACCCGGACGAACGACCGGACGCCGGGTTCGCTCCGAATCTTACGTCCGAGGCGGGCGGCGGTCGTCGGGGGGTCCTCCAGCGGGAGGTGACCGGCCCACTTCAGAGCGGGACGGAGGAACTGCATCGCGTTGATGATACAGGCGACGGGATAGCCGGGAAGCATCACGACCGGCGTCCCTTCGACCGCATCCTCGGAACTCGAAGCGTTCCGGCTGTCCGACGAGCCGTGCTCGACGATGCCGAGCGCGACCGGATGGCCCGGCTTCAGCGCGACGCCGTGGACGACGACGTCGCCGATGGAGGAGACGACTTCCGGGAGCAGGTCGCGTGCACCCACGGAGGACCCCCCGGTCGTGACGACGATATCGTGATCGAGGTTCGACTCGATGGCCTCGCGGAGTCGGTCCTCGTCGTCGGTCACGACGTCATGGTAGGTCGCGCTGCCACCCCACCGCTCGACCAGACGGGAGACGGTGAGGCCGTTCGTCTCGATGACTTCGCCCGGTTCCGGGTCGGCCTGCACCAGTTCCTCGCCGGTCGGAATCACGGCGACGCGCGGCCGGTCGTACACCGTGACCTCGCTCACGCCGACGGATTTCAACATGCCGAGGTCCGACGGGCGAAGCCGATGTCCGGCCTCGTACAGCGATTGGCCCGCCTCCACGTCCTCGCCGACGGGAGCGACGTTTTCGCCCTCCGCCACGGCGTCGAACACCTCGACCTCCTCGCCGAACTCGTCGATCTGCTCTATCATCACCACGGCGTCCGCGCCCTCCGGTACCTCGCTCCCGGTGTGCACTCGAACCGCCGCGCCGGGTGCCATCTCCTCCGCGCGGCGGAGGACCTCGGGCGACCGGCCGCTGGCTCCGAAGGTGTCCTGCGCACGAACCGCGTAGCCGTCCATCGCCGCCCGCGAGTAGTGGGGGACGTTTCGCGGGGCATCGACCGGTTCCGCGAGGACCCGTCCGTCCGCGTCGCGGAGCGGGATGGAATCGGTTCGGTCGTGACCGGCGACGACCTCTCGCAATCGGTCGCGCGCCGCCGACACGCGCGTCGTTTCCTTGAACCCGGACCGTTTTCTGTCCGGTTGATGGTCGCTCATATGAACCCGTTCGGGACGATGGGCAAAAAGGGAGCGGGGAACACTTATCGTTCCGTAGACAGCATCGTCCCGCATGGCCCTCCTCAACCACCCGTTCGCCCTCGCCCTCGCCGGTGTCGCCGTCGTTCTCGGTTGCGTGATGATCTGGTACGGCGGGCGCGAACTCGTGCTCGCGTATCGTATCCTCACTAACGACCCGAGCGACGTGATGTCGCTGGGCGACGGCGGCCCGGTCGAAGTCGAAGGGACCGCCCAACCCGAACGGGGGACCGTCACGTCGCCGTTCACCGGAACGGAGTGTCTCGCCTACGAGTACGTCGTGAAAGAAGAGCGCAACTCGAAGAACGGTCGCCACTGGGAGACCATCGATTCGGGGCGGAACCACACGCCCTTCCGCATCGAGGACGAGACGGCGAGCGCGCTCGTCGATCCGCGCGCGGCCGACTTTCGCTTCAGCGCCGAACGCTCCATCGACGTCCGCGGCGGGACGCGGCCGCCCGAACGGGTCGTGGAGTTCATCCGGCGAAACGACGACGTGGACTCCGAGGAACGAAGCCTCGACCTGAAAGTGGTCGAGTTGAACACGGGGAAGGACCGCAAATACATCGAACGGCGGCTCGACCCCGGCGAGTCGGTTCACATCCTCGGCGAGGCGCGCTACGACGCGAGCGCCGGACACGACGCGGGCGAGGTGAACGTCGTCATCGGCCACGGGGAGGATACCCGGTTCCTCGTTTCCGACACGGACGAACGCGGCGCGACGTTGCGCGTAGCGTGGAAGGGACTTCCCTTCGTGGTCGCCGGGGTCTTGTTTTTCGCCATCGGCGCGTTCGTGCTCGGATGGTAACACGACCGTCGATACCGTACCCTTTTTCGGTCCTGCCTCCTAACACGGAACTATGTCAGCGCTGCGCGATGCGTTGCGAGAACTCCCGGACGCCGTGTTCGCGGACCTGTTGGAGAACGATGAGGCGTATCTCCTCGTCCTCGATATGCCCGGCGTCACCGAGGAAACTATCGACATCGACGTGACGAATGGCCGCCTCCAGATAGAAGCGCGGCGCGAGAAGAACGTCCCCATGGAGTTCGACTACGTGAGCGAGGAGCGGCCCCTGTTCCTCGACGCCGAACTCCCGCTTCCGCCGGACGCGACCGGCGCGGGTGCGGAGGCCGCGGTGGGTCGTGGCGTCCTCGAAATCACGCTCCCCAAACAGTCGTCGGCTCCCGACGAGTCGGTGCCGGTCACGAGCCGCTAAGCGCGGGTGGTCACACTGGCATTCCTCCGCGCATACCGTCGGTTCGTCGTCGTCGCATGGCACTTCCTGCCGCTGCTGGTGAGCTACGTCCGCGACCGGAACCGATTCCTGTTTTTCGGGTCGTCCCGACGGGTGACCAGCGAGATGCGAATCGAGCGGGCGAACACGCTCCTCGAATCGCTGCTCACCCTCGGCCCGACGTTCATCAAACTCGGGCAGTTGCTCTCGACGCGCCCCGACATCCTCCCGCCGGAGTACGTGGACGAACTCTCGAAGCTTCAGGACGAAGTGCCGCCAGCGCCGTGGGCGGACGCAGAACGGGTCATCGAGGCCGAACTCGGCCCCGTCGAGGACCACTTTGACGAGTTCGACACCGAGGCGATAAGCGGCGCGAGTCTCGGACAGGTGTACGCCGCACAAATCGACGGCGAGCGCGTCGCCGTGAAGGTCAGACGCCCCGGCATCGAGGAGTTGGTCGAGGCGGACCTGCGGGTCATCCGCTGGTCGCTCCCGCTCCTCATGCGCTTTATCGGACAGGCGCGAGCCTTCTCGCTCGAAAACCTCGCCGACGAGTTCGGTCGCACGATTCGGGAGGAGATGGATTACGGCCGCGAGGCGTCGATGTTGACAGAAATCCGCGAGAACTTCGCGGACGACCCGGACATCGCCATTCCGCGCGTCATCACGAGTCGTTCCGGGTCCCGCGTCCTCACGATGGAGTACCTCGGCGGGACGAAAATAAACCGCGTCGACGAACTCGCCGAGGAGGGACTCGACCGCCACGAACTCGCCGAGACGCTCCAGCGGGCGTACCTCCAGATGATAATTCAGGACGGCGTGTTCCACGCCGACCCCCATCCCGGCAACCTCGCCGTCACGGACGACGGCCGCATCATCTTCTACGACTTCGGCATGAGCGGGCGGGTGGACGAGTTCATCCAGCGCAAAATCGTGGACTTCTACATCGCGGTGGCGAACCAGGACATCGAGGGCATCCTCGACGCCCTCATCGAGATGGGGACCCTCAGCCCTGAAGCCGACCGGGTGACGATGGGGAAGGTGATGGAACTCGCCATCGAGGACGCACGGGGCGAGGACATCGAGACCTACCGCGTCCAACAAATCGTCTCGCAAGTCGAGGACACGATTTACGAGTTCCCGCTCCGGTTGCCGTCGAACCTCGCGCTCGTTCTCCGCGTGGCGACAGTCGTGGAAGGGGTCTGTGTCACGCTCGACCCCGGCTTCGACTTCATCGCGGTGGCGACGGAGTACCTCACCGAGGAGGGCTACCGCGAGGAGTCCATCAAGCAGTACGTCTCCGAGACGGGTGACCAACTGCAAGCGTCGGCCCAGTCGCTCGTTCGGACGCCGCCGAAACTGGAACGGGCGCTGGACCGCATCGACAGAGACGACCTCTACGCCCGCGTCAGCATCGAGGACAACAACGACGTGTTCGACCTGCTGGCCAAACGCCTCATCTACGGTATCCTCCTCGCCTTCGGCGGGTTGACGACGGCGGTGCTGTACGCCGCGGAAGCGTTCCCCGCCGCCGCGGTGGCCGGAGCTATCTCGCTGTTCATCACCATCCTGCTCTACCGCTCGTTCCGCAAACGGCGCGGGATTCGGGCGACGCCGCAGTTCACGCGCCAGAACCTGCGGGATCGAGGCGGGGAGTAGGAACTCGTTGACGCCGTTGCCGTCTTGCGATTCGTCGTCCGCCGACTAATATCATATGGATTTCAATATCTTTTTGCACGGCGGAGACACGTTGAAGATGTGACTACAACCGTCCGGTCCGCCGCCACGAACACCGAGAGCCACTGGTGGATACTCCTCCTCCCGAGTCTGTTGTTGTCGGTTTCCGCCACGCTCGGCCTATCGGTTTCCGCGATTGCCTTCCGCCTCGAACCGTCGAGTACCCTCTCGTACCTTCCGCCGCTGGTCGGACTCGTTCTCGCTCTCGCGTACTTCACCGCCCCCGCCGCCGTCGCAGTCGGAATCCACTTCGACCGGCGGTACATCGCGTCGGTGTCCGACTGGGAACCCCGGTCCGAATACACCCTCCTCGGCCTCGCCATGTGGTTCGGTATCGGCATCCCGCTCGGTCTGCTGTACCTCTACCGTCGTCACAAGTACGTCGGCGTTCCCTGAATCGAGCGAAATCACCTCGGTTGGTTCCGTCGCTAAACAAATTTCATCCCACGGACGGTGCCGTGATTTAATACCACCCGGACGGAATTGGCATGATGATGAGCACTGAGTCTCGTCGCGGTGGCGGTACAACTCAGTGGGTCGCCGCTCCCGGATTTCCTCGGTCTCGATGCGTTCGTTTGGTTTGATGTGGTCGGTGCCGGGGTGCTTATACTCCACACGAGCGGCGTTTTCGAGGAGTGAATTCTCGGCCCAGAAGGGCACTCTATCGAAACGCACGAGCTGCCCCATTCCGTAGCTTTTCGACCGACCGCGCCCAAGCGTCGGTATGAACATCGAACCATTCGGCTTGGAACGCTGGTTCGCCGAGTACGAACACGAGGCCGACATCATGCTGGCCGAGAGCGGCATCCGGAGCCTCGACGCCGACCGCTTCGATTTGAACCCCGGCGAACTGGGCTACGTCATCCCGACGAACGGGGACCCCGAATTCCGCGCCGAGATCGGCGAGCGCTACGGCCGGAGCGAAGACGAAGTGCTGTTCACCTGCGGAACGCAGGAAGCGAACTTTCTGGCGTTCCTCAGTCTGCTGGACGATGATGGACATGCCGTAGTAGTTACCCCGACGTACCAAGCCCTCCACGCCGTCCCCGAGTCGATGGGCGAGGTGAGCAGGGTGTGGCTCGAACCGCCGGAGTGGGAACTCGACGTGGATGCCGTCGCCGACGCGATTCGGGAGGATACGAGCGTCGTCGTCCTCAACAACCCGAACAACCCGACGGGGCGGTATCACCCGCAGGAGAAGGTCGAGGCCGTCTACGACCTCGCGGAAGACGCCGGGGCGTACCTGCTCTGTGACGAGGTGTACCGACTGCTCGCGTCCGACCCCGTGGACCCCGTGGCCAGCATGGGCGAGTACGGCATCAGCACGACGAGTCTCACGAAGGCCTACGGACTCGCTGGCCTGCGGTTCGGCTGGCTCGTCGGGGCGGAAGAGGTCGTCGAAAGTGCGTGGGAGTGGAAGGACTACACCACCATCTCGCCGGGTATCATCGACCAGCACGTCGCACGGCAGGCGCTCGGCGAGCACGAAGACGACATTCTCGCGGAAAACCGCGAGTTGGCGGCGAACAACCGCGACCGCGTGCGCGAGTTCGTGGACGATCACGGACTGGAGTGGTACGACCCGGTCGGCGTCAACGGGTTCGTTCGGATTCCGGACGGGTTCGAAGACGCCGAAGCGTTCTGCCGCGGCGTCGTCGAAGAGGAGAGCGTCGTCCTCGCGCCGGGGACCCTGTTTGGCTACGACCGGTACTTCCGCATCGGGTTCGGACTGCCCGCCGAGGAGTTGGAAGACGGATTAGGACGCGTCGAATCGTTCCTCGAACGGCACCGATAAGCGAATCGGAGCATACCGTCGTCCGCCTATTTCGTGAGGGGGATGGTCAGGCGGTCGAGTCGAGCAATCGAGGAGAGTGAAGACGCTCGGAGAGCCATCCGCCGATACCACCGCCCACTCTGCCGACGAACGAGACGACGACGAACAGGAACGCGGCGAGGATGAACACGAGTCCACCCACGACGACGGGCAGCAACACGGGGTCGCCGACGATAGGCGCTCCCCACGCGTCGCTGAATCCGATGGCGCTCTGCCAGAGCACTATCGGAGTCCCGCCTACCACACCCGTTATCGTACCTGCACGGGAACTCGCCGCTGGCCGTTGCTGATAGCAGTACCCGGCAATCACGCATGCGACGAACAGCGCCGAGGCGTTACTATTGCGAGGGAGGGCGTTCGGCGTGAGTATCCAGTTTTGCCACACCGTCACCGGAATCGATGCGACTCCGAGGAGGACCGCGAGACGAAACTCCTCGCCGGTTACATCGGCGAGGAGATTCCGAATCAGGGACATATGTAAAGAGTTCGTGCAGTTTATCTTAAATCCACTGTCGGAGTGACCGACGGTCGAAGAGGTATTTTCGCGTGCGTTCGGCGTGACGAGACACGTGAGCGGGCACTCTGGACACGAATACCCGCAAAAGCGTAACGAGGATGAACGCCGTCGTCGAAATTACATCTCTTCGCTCGCGTCGAGATACGATTCGAGGAGCGGCGGGAAGTCGCGGCCGCGGAGGTAGCGCAGGCCGAAATCCTCGGCCCAGTTGATGATGCCGGTGTCCTCGGTGACGACGCCCGCGTCGAGTTCGCGGGCGAGGATGAGCAGGTCGAAGTCCTCACGGGAGTCCAAGACGCCGCGGCGGAGCGTGGAGCGGTACTGACTTCTGAGGTCGGAGATGACCGTCCCCACGTCGGCCTGTCCGTTGTCGAACGCTTCCCTGACGGCGTTTTCGGACACGCGGAGGCCCTTGTCCACGCGGCCGCTCATCTCGTCGATGAACCGGTAGACGAGATCGGCGGGAATCATCACCTCGAAGCGGGCGGGGTTCTTCTTGATGACCCACGTTTCGAGTTTCGAGAGGACGGGCTCCGAGACGCCGCGCTCTTCGAGGATGACGGTGAGTTCGTCGTGAACGGAGGGCGGAATGTAACAGGAGATGTTGAGCGCGAGTTTCGCGGTGGCGATGGAGTCGAGAAGTCGTTCGATGGCGTCCTCCAATCCCTCGTCTCCGACGCGGATTTCCTCGGAGAGGAAGACGGATGTATCGAGGACGAACCGCTGTTTCAGCGGATGTTCCGGCATATGTGGCGATTCGAGCCGAGAAGCAAAAGCCCTTCCATGACATTTGTTCACACCCAACATGTGCGAACTCCTTAAAAAGGTTCATAACTATCGATGACCAAGGTTCAGTTGTAGCAGGAACTCCGAGAACAAACCGGATGGTTTCCGTCGATTAGACAGAAACGCGGAGCAAACACCAAGTCGTCGGTTAAACGACAACGAGGTCAACGCTCCGACGGAAAACCGAAGCGACGCGATAATCGTCCGCAAGGACGGTCGTGAAGACCAAGTAACGGACGGCGT
>NZ_MEIH01000319.1:0-6545 GCF_001723155.1 Haladaptatus sp. W1 | reverse complement strand
TGTCGGAGTGACCGACGGTCGAAGAGGTATTTTCGCGTGCGTTCGGCGTGACGAGACACGTGAGCGGGCACTCTGGACACGAATACCCGCAAAAGCGTAACGAGGATGAACGCCGTCGTCGAAATTACATCTCTTCGCTCGCGTCGAGATACGATTCGAGGAGCGGCGGGAAGTCGCGGCCGCGGAGGTAGCGCAGGCCGAAATCCTCGGCCCAGTTGATGATGCCGGTGTCCTCGGTGACGACGCCCGCGTCGAGTTCGCGGGCGAGGATGAGCAGGTCGAAGTCCTCACGGGAGTCCAAGACGCCGCGGCGGAGCGTGGAGCGGTACTGACTTCTGAGGTCGGAGATGACCGTCCCCACGTCGGCCTGTCCGTTGTCGAACGCTTCCCTGACGGCGTTTTCGGACACGCGGAGGCCCTTGTCCACGCGGCCGCTCATCTCGTCGATGAACCGGTAGACGAGATCGGCGGGAATCATCACCTCGAAGCGGGCGGGGTTCTTCTTGATGACCCACGTTTCGAGTTTCGAGAGGACGGGCTCCGAGACGCCGCGCTCTTCGAGGATGACGGTGAGTTCGTCGTGAACGGAGGGCGGAATGTAACAGGAGATGTTGAGCGCGAGTTTCGCGGTGGCGATGGAGTCGAGAAGTCGTTCGATGGCGTCCTCCAATCCCTCGTCTCCGACGCGGATTTCCTCGGAGAGGAAGACGGATGTATCGAGGACGAACCGCTGTTTCAGCGGATGTTCCGGCATATGTGGCGATTCGAGCCGAGAAGCAAAAGCCCTTCCATGACATTTGTTCACACCCAACATGTGCGAACTCCTTAAAAAGGTTCATAACTATCGATGACCAAGGTTCAGTTGTAGCAGGAACTCCGAGAACAAACCGGATGGTTTCCGTCGATTAGACAGAAACGCGGAGCAAACACCAAGTCGTCGGTTAAACGACAACGAGGTCAACGCTCCGACGGAAAACCGAAGCGACGCGATAATCGTCCGCAAGGACGGTCGTGAAGACCAAGTAACGGACGGCGTGAAAACGGCGTTCGTGAAACTGGCGCAAGCCAGCCACGGTCGTAGGCGTCGTGGAAAACGTTTCCCATCCGGGTTCTATTCGGGGTTTCTGTGTATTCTTCACTCTCGACACCGATGGAGCGACAGCGGAGCGTTTCCAAACGGTTTATACCGACGGGAGGGCAATTCCGCGATATGGCGAAAGAGCAAAAGGAAGTCCGCGAGCTTAAAGAAGGCAACTACCTGATGATGGACGACGCCGCGTGCGTCATCAACTCCTACAGCACGGCAAAGCCCGGTAAACACGGTAGCGCGAAGGCCCGAATCGAGGGCAAAGGCGTTTTCGACGGCAAGAAGCGAAGCCTGAGCCAGCCTGTTGACGCGAAGATCTGGGTCCCGATCATCAACCGCAAACAGGGACAGGTCGTCAGCGTCGAAAGCGAGACCGTCGCACAGGTCATGGACCTCGACACCTACGAGACCATCACCATCAAGACGCCCGAGGGAATGGACATCTCGCCCGACGACACCATCGAGTACCTCGAGATGGAAGAACAACGTAAAATCGTACGTTAAATGTTCCCCGGCGCGTCTACCGACCGCGGACATGCGGACTTCGTGGTGGTGGGTGCGCCGCTCGACGTGTCCACCACGTTTCAACCCGGTACACGGTTCGGTCCCGACGAAATCCGGAAGTTTGCCCGGACGTTCGACGACTACGACCACCGAACCGGACAGTATTTTTCCGATTGTTCAGTGCACGACCACGGTGACGTGTACGCGTGGGACGACGCCGAGGAGTACGTGGAGTACCTCGAAGGCGTCGTCACCGACGTGGTTTGGGACGACGCCCTTCCGCTCCTCCTCGGGGGCGAACACACCGTCACAGGGGCGGCCGTTCGCGCGACCGACCCCGACGTGTTCGTCTGCCTCGACGCCCACCTCGACTTACGCGAGGAGTACGACGGCAACCCGTTGAGCCACGCGACCGTCACCCGCCACGTCCTCGACGTCGCCGACGAAGCGATTATCTTAGGCGCTCGGACCGGCAGCGAAGAAGAGTGGGAGCGCGCCGCGAAATCGGACGTGACCGTCGTACCGCCGGAAGACGTGGCCGACTGGCAGCCCGATTTCGACGGCACCGCGTACCTCAGCGTGGACATCGACGGCGCTGACCCCGCGTTCGCGCCCGGCACCGGCACGATGGAACCGTTCGGCCTGTCGCCGCGAGAGATGCGCGACGTCGTGCGCGACGTCGCCGAAACGACGGACGTGGTCGGCTTCGATGTCGTCGAAGTGAATGACCGCGACGACGGCCAAGCGGCCTCCCTCGCCGGAAAGCTGTTGCGCGAGTTCGTGTTTTCACACGCCGGAACAACGGACTGAGCATCGGACCCGAAACGGGAGTTTGCAGTCATTTGTGAAAGACAGCGAACGAGAGCAGATTGCAGAGATACCGCTCCGTATTGAAACGGTCGTCCCGAAAAGCGGAGAGGCGCGGTTAGAGCGCGCGCCGTACTTTGCGCATGATACGTCGCCTGAACCGTCGTGGAAGACGTCGCCACGTGGACATGGCCTTACGGAGCTTGCTCATAACGAACACCTCGTCTGTCGCTTTTCCCCTGATGGGGGCCTAAATATCGTCCCGGAAATCTCTTAACCGTGATGGCAGGCCGCGTGAAAGCCGGGGTATACAAGCCCCCGGGACCACGAGTGTCACGCATGAACCTCGCCGAACTCACCCAGCGGTACGACGACCGACTTCGAACCGAGGACTTCGCCGACATCGACGCCAGCGCGAACGGGCTACAGGTCGGACCGGACGACCCCGAGTCCGTCACCGTGGAACGCGTCGCGTTCGCCGTGGACGCCGCGGAACAGACCATCGAGGAAGCGGTGGAGTGGGGTGCGGACGCGCTGGTCGTCCACCACGGACTTTCGTGGGGCGGTATCGAGCGCGTGACGGGGCGTGACTACCGACGAATCGCGCCGCTCATCGAGAACGACGTGACGCTGTACGTGTCCCACCTCCCGCTCGACTCCCATCCCAAACTCGGCAACGCGGCAGGTGTCGCCGACCTGCTCGGACTCGAATCGCGCGAGCCGTTCGGTCGGATGGGACCGGAACACATCGGCCAACAGGGTCACGGCGAATTCGCGAGGGAGGAACTGGGCGAGCTGTTGGCCGACGAACTCGACACCGGCGGGCAAGGCGTACGGGGGTTCGATTTCGGTCCCGACGAAATCGAACACGTCGCCATCGTCACCGGCAGCGGCGCGGACTGGTTGGACGAGGCCGTCGACGTCGGCGCGGACGCGCTCGTTACCGGCGAAGGGAAACAGAAGGTCTACCACGAGGCGCGGGAGGCCGAACTGAACGTCTTCCTCGCGGGGCATTACGCGACGGAGACGTTCGGCGTGCGCTCGCTCGAATCGCTCGCCGAGGACTGGGGCATGGTGACAACCTTCATCGACGCGCCAACTGGTCTGTAACTACACAGTCGCCGACCTACAACTACTCACGCAACCACGTACAACTACACCTCCACCGACATACAACTACTCGTGTTCAGTATCTGATTTTTCGTCGTTCGTCATACGATTTCGTCGAAACAGGAGGTATTAAAAGGGGTGACGACGAGGAAACGGACGTGTCCTGCGGGTTTCTACGGCCCGAGAGGACCGCCGGAACCATCGAGGTCACGTTCCGGTCTCGCCGGACACGGGCCGCCGCCGACCGGCCCCGATAGCCGAACTTCGGTTACGGCTAATCGAAGCGCCGCTGGCCGCTGACCTCGCGCCACGCGCGCCCTCGTGGCAGTCGGCAACACAGTTTCTAACCGGGACATTGAATCGCCTGTAGCCGACACTGTGGAGTATGAACGACGACCACGGCGAACATCACGTCCACCGCGAGGAGTTTCACCACGACCCGATAGCCCACGCGGAAGTGCGTGCGGGCATGACCGTCGGCGAACTGGCCGACGAGTACGGGGCCGCGGGTGTCGGTGCCGCGAACCTCCACAAGGCCGTGGACATCTACGCCGACATGCTCTCCGACGACGTGACCAACTTCTTCGGCCTCGCGGGTGCGATGGTGCCGACCGGCATGCGCAAAATCGTCGCAGACCTCATCCGCGACGGGCACATCGACGCGCTGGTGACGACGGGCGCGAACCTCACCCACGACGCCATCGAGGGCATCGGGGGAAAGCACCACCACGGAAGGGCACGCCCTTCCTGCTCACACTCGCAGAACTCGCGTGAACACGGACGTGACGAACAGCACGGCAAATCCATGCGCGAACACGACGAGCAACTGCGCGACGAGGAAGTGGACCGAATCTACAACGTCTATCTTCCCCAAGAGCACTTCGCGCTGTTCGAGTCCCACCTCCGCTCTGAAGTGTTCCCGACCATCGAGGAGACCGTCACCATCCAGCGCATGGTCGAGGAACTCGGCCGCGCGAACAGCGACGTGAACGAACGCGAGGGAATCGAGGAAGACGCCGGAATCGCGGCGGCGGCCTACGAGAACGACGTTCCCATCTACTGTCCGGCAGTGCAGGATTCAGTTCTCGGCTTGCAGGCGTGGATGTACTCCCAGACCTCCGATTTCCAACTGGACGCGCTGAAAGACATGACTCACCTCACGGACCTCGCATTCGAAGCCGAGACTTCCGGCGCGATGGTGGTCGGCGGCGGCGTCCCGAAGAACTACGTCCTTCAGACGATGCTCGTCTCGCCCAAGGCCTACGACTACGCCGTCCAGTTGACGATGGACCCGCCACAGACCGGCGGCCTCTCCGGTGCCACGCTGGACGAAGCGCGCTCGTGGGGCAAACTCGAAAAGGCCGCCCGAAACGTCTCCGTCTACGCCGACGCGACCATCACGCTTCCGCTGGTCGTCGCCGCCGCGCGGGAGCGAATCGAGTAGTGTACTCGAAGATCAGTAGCGGGTAAACGTCCCCGACCCGACTTCGATTTTTACGAGCGTGTTCTCGGGGTAGGCGTCCGCGTCCGCACCGTATCGCGGGTTGATTCGCTCGGCGGCTTTGAGCGTCTCCTCCTCGTCCTCGACGACCATCGCCATTCCCTGCATCGTGACCTTCCACTTCGCCCGTCCGGCGGTGTCCTGCTGCACCGAAACCGCGACGCGCGGGTTCTCACGGATGTTCGCCAGTTTCCGACCGCCGGTGAGAATCGAGACCGTTCCGTCGTCGTAGTGGTACCAGACCGGTGCGACGTGCGGTCGGTCGTCGGAACACGTTGCGAGGTGCGCCATCACGGATTCCTCCGCGAGGCACGCTTCGGCGTCGTCGGGGAGAACGTCTGCCATAGTTGAAGAGAGGGACGGGAGAAGAAAAGCGGTTTCGTAGCGACTCTATTCCTGACAGTTTCGTTCGAGAAGTGCCGGTTACACCGCGTCGTCCGGGTCGTGACGCTCGCACATGCGCTCCGCTTCCTTCGCGTACCGATCACTGGTTTCGGCGTCGGTGACGGGCGTCAGGCGCTCCGATTCGACCGTGATTGCCGCCGTCACTTCCGGTCCCGGCCCGGTCCCGAATCGGTTGAACGCCCGCTCTTTCTGCAGGTAGCGAGCACCGTCCAGCGTCGCGTAGACCGTCACCAAGATGTGCGGCGAATCCGCCGAGAACGTCCGTTCGACCATCCAGACCCGTTCGGTCCGCCCCGACTCGGAGACGGCGTGTTCCGACCCGGATTCGTCTACGTGCATGCAGCTATATTCGACCTCCGTGACCTTGTACACTGACAGTAGTTCCCGCCTCCTGAGAACGGACGGGGCACCCGAGAGCCGACGAAGGGCGACGGAAACGCTCTTTTCCCCGCTGTCCCTATCGCCGGATGGCCGATGACGAGAACGGCGTTCCGAACCGGCGTGGCGGCTGGTTATGACGAACCCTATGAGTGCCGAGGCCGACCTATTTCCGGAAGGGAATCCCTTCTCGAAAATCCGTTTCCACCCTTCCCGGGAAATCGGTAGGATGCTTCGATAACTAATACCCCTGACGCTCCCCACTCGCTTCCAGAAACCGAGCGACTGGTCGGTGCTATTCTTTATCTTCCGCTCTGTATTCCATCGTATGGGGAGTCACGGAGCGCTACGAGCACCACGCGATTTTCGAGAGCGGGTGCAGTTTTACCTCGTAGACCACCGAACGCCGCTCGGGAAGGCGATCGATATCTGGCTACTGGTGTTGAACCTGCTGTTCGTCGGCGTCTTCGTCGCACAAACGTACTCCGTTTCGGCGACGACGGAGGCGTGGTTGTGGCGATTCGAGGTCGGCATCGCACTCGTGTTCGTAGTGGAGTACGTCCTCAGGATGTACGGTGCCCAGAACCGCCTCGCGGAGTTCACGAACCTGTATACGATGGTCGATTTGCTATCGGTGCTCCCGACGATGGCGGTGTTGTTCTTGCCGATTCCCGTGATCATCATCAATATCGGGTTCCTCCGAGTCATTCGCGTCGTTCGGGTGCTTCGATTCTACCGCTTTACGCAGGACGA
>NZ_MEIH01000318.1:0-22462 GCF_001723155.1 Haladaptatus sp. W1 | reverse complement strand
TTCCGGGCGGTTGCGTACACCTCCCAGCCGTCCGCGAGGAACGACAGGGCGGTTTCCCGTCCGATGCCCGACGAACAGCCGGTTATCAGCACAGTCTCATCCATGGGGTTTCCTTCGGACGGGGGTGGCTAAGTATCAACGGTTTCCGTTACTTCATCGGCGTACGCGTCCGCCCGCCGCGTCGGTTCGGGAAGTTTGTAGCCTGCACAGAGTTGCCAGACCAGTTCCGCGGCCGTTTCGGCGCTCACGCGGTGGCCGGGACTGACGTACAGCGGGTTGACGTGGCGCTTATCGGGATTCGGGTACTGACGCGACTGCAGCGCGTAGCCGATGACCATCCCGTTGGGCGCGCTGACCCGCGAGTTCGACACCACGGGAACGCGCTCGCCTTCGGCCATGTGTCCCTCCGGCAGGTCGCGGAGGTTGCCGCAGAGGAGGTTCTTGGCGACGCCGATGGCGGGCAGGTCGAGCATCACGCCGATGTGGGTGGCGATTCCGGCCTCCCTGAAGTGAATCCGTCCGCTCCCGTCCACGATTGCGAGGTCCGGTTCCACGGTCAGTTCCTCGAAGGCGCGTAAAATCGCCGTCCCCTCCCGGAACGACAGCAGGCCGGGGATGTACGGAATCTCCGTCTCGACGGCGGCATGGGCGCGCTCGATGACTTCGCCGTCCCGCGACGCGACGACAGCGCTCACCGCGAGGTCGTCGACGAACGCTTGGTCCACGCCGACGACGACGGGGGATTCGGGGGACTCGGTGGGTGCGGCGACGTCCGAATCGTCGTCCTCACCCCCGTTCTCATCCTCGCCCGTCGGGAGGTGAGTCTGCGCGTCGTCCGTCGGTTCGGCGCGGACGCTCTCGGGGTCGAACTCGAACGCGTCCTCGAAAATCGCTGCGTCGGCCACCTCGTACTGGAGTTCTTCCATCTCTTCGCGCGACAGCGAAGCGTCCGGCGCGAATTCGGGATGTGCGAGGCGCATCGGTAATCAGAATCGCTTACGTCCGCCCATGCCGCCGCCCCGCCGTCCGCCGATGTCCAACTCGGAGGGGCCGCGTTTTCCTTCCCTCTTCAGTTTCGCGCCGTAGAGCAGGCCGATTCCCAGTCCGGTGAGGTGGGCCAGTTGGGCGACGCCGCCCGCACCCGCACCGCCGATGACGCTGGCGAATCCGGAGTAGACGGCGAAGAGGGCCGTCGCGAGCCAGAGGGGCATCGGGATGATGAAGTAGATGAGAATCTTCATGTTCGGGTTCAGCACCGTGAGGACGCCCATGACCGCCATGATAGCGCCGCTCGCGCCGAGAACGGCGGAGGTGCTGCCCATCATCGCGACGATGCCGACCTGCGCCAACCCGGCGAGGATGCCGCTGCCGAGGAACAGCGCCGTGAACTTCTTGCTCCCGATGCGCCGTTCCAACACGGGGCCGAAAAAGTACAGCGCGATGCCGTTGAAGAGGATGTGCGTGAAGCCGGTCGGGTTGTGGGCGAAGATGGACGTGACCCACGTCCAAACCCGTCCGATGTGTGTCGATTGGAGGACGAACAGTTCGGAGAACAACTGGGCGTCGCCCATGACGTTGATGACGAACACCTCGGCGATGAACGTCCCCACCATCAGCGTGAGGAACACGAACGTCATGTTCCCGCGGAAGTAGCTCAGCGGTCCGCCGGGGCTCGTGTCCACGCTGAACCGACCACCGCCCTGCTTGTTCGCGCTATCGTCGAAGCCGCTGTCGAACACTCCCTCCGGGTCGTTCCACTGGTTCAACCCCGGACAGGAGTGGTTTTCCGGCAGTCGGTGTTCGGCGCAGAACGTCCCGCCGCACATTCGACACTGGTACGGCATGTTCTCGTCCTGCCCACACACGTCGCATTGCGCCATTGTTGCATGGTTTGAACCGATAGGCCAAATGGGTTTGGGTAAGCTGACACGCGGAAATGAAGATGTAAAACCCCGCCACCGTCAGAACTGAAAATCACGCGGGTTTTCGCGCGCCGTAGACAGCGAAGTTGTAGTACTGCCAGACCGACGTCACCGATTCGAACCCGACCTCTCGAAGCCACAGCAGTTGGTCTGTCAGCGCATCCGGGTCGTCGAACTCGTCGCTGGCCTGCCAGCGGTTCATGAACTCCTCTTCCTCCCAGCCCTTCGATCGAACCCAGTTCGCTATCATCGCCGACGAGACCGTTTCGAGGTGCGACGCGTCGAATCGAATCACGTCGCCGTTGACGAACCATCCGCCGGGAACGAGGGCGTCCGCGAGCGAGTCGAAGAGGGTCCGTTTTTCCGCCGACGGGAGGTGGTGGACCGCGAGCGAGGTGATTACGAGGTCGAACTCGTCGCTCGCCGTCGGATAGTCGTCCGGGAAGGTTCCCTGCACGATGTCGGCGCGGTCCCCGAACGTCTCCAGTTTTCGCTCGGCCTCGGCGAGCATCCCCTCGCTGTGGTCCACCGCGAGAACCGTGCTCTCGGGAAATCGGGTCAGTAACTTCGCCGTGAGTTCGCCCGTCCCCGCCCCGAGTTCGAGGACGCGTATCTCCTCGGTCCGGTCCTGCGGCGGCGAGTTCAAAATCGCGTCGTGAAGTTCGTCGTACCGCGGGACGATGGCCTCGATACCGGGGTCGTAGAGGCTCGAATCCGCGAACACTTCGCCGGGCTTTTTCATGGCACCAGTTCCCCACGGGCGAAGTAATGCTTTTTCTGGCCTCATTCGAGGGCGGGAGAATTATGACCGAAACGCATAGGGCATGAGGTTTTTGCCCTCACGACGACGAGTATGGGGTGTGAAGGGGTACGAACGCAAAGGATTGCTGGAACGGGTCGAGCGGGAGGGCTCGACCGTCGGCGCCTCGATTCCCGAGACGATTTCGGTCCAGGGACAGGACATCGACCTCCGGGAGTTCGTCTTCGAAATCAAGCGGCTGGACACAGTTCCCCCGGGAGAACGGGAGCGCGTGGAGCAGGCGAAGACGAACCTCCGCCGAGAACGGCTCCAGCGCAAGGAACGACTCGAAGAGGCGGACATCAGCTTCGAGGAAGGCGAGCGACTGGTCGAGAGCATCATCGGCATCGACCGAGCGCTGAACGCGCTCGAAAGCCTCGGGGCGACGAACCTCGAAGCCGAAGAGAAGGCGAAGGAGGCCGCCGACCAGAAGCGGTGGGTGTCGTTCCTCCAGAAAGCGCTCGGGAAGGAGAGCGCCGGAAAACGGTCCCGACTATGACTCGAAACGCCGAAGTCGCGGCGCTGTTCGAGGAGTACGCCGATTTGGTCGAAGCACAGGACGTGCAGTACAAGCCACAGGCCTATCGCCGCGCCGCAGACAACATCCGCGACTACCCCGAGGACATCGAGGAGTTGGCGGCCGAGGGGCCCGATGCAGTCGGGCAAATCCCACAGGTCGGCGACTCCATCGCGAGCAAGGTCATCGAGTACTTCGAGACGGGCGAAATCGAGGAACTCGAAGAGGAACGCGCGAACCTCCCGGTTGAGATGGCGGAACTGACGCGCGTCGAGGGCGTCGGCCCGAAGACGGTCGGCGACCTCTATCGCGAACTCGGCGTGCAGACGCTGGACGATTTGGAGGACGCCGCCCGAGAGGGGAAGATTCAGGAGATAAAGGGCTACGGCCCCAAATCGGAGCAGAACATCCTCGACGGCATCGAGTTTGCGCGGACGGTTCGGGGACGGGAACTGCTCGGCGACGCCCGTCCGGTCGGCGAGCAGGTGCTCGCCTTCTTCGACGAGATACCGACCGTCGGGCGACACGAACTCGCCGGGTCGCTCCGCCGCTGGCGCGAGACCATCGGCGACATCGACGTCCTCGCCGAGAGCGAGGAGAAGGAGACGGTCATCGACGCCTTCACCGACTGGGGGCGGGCGACGGAGGTCATCGAGGCGGGGACGGACAAGGCCGCCGTCCGCGTCTCCGATATGCGCATCGACCTCCGGGTCGTCGTTCCCGAGGAGTTCGGCAGCGCCCTCCAGTATTTCACGGGAAGCAAAAATCACAACATCACCCTCAGAAACTACGCGATAGAGCAGGGTTACAAGGTGAACGAGTACGGCGTGTTCGATGTGAGTGATGTCGAGAACCCCGACGCGGGCCAGCGCGTCGGCGAGCGCGTCGCGGGCGAGACGGAAGCCAGCATGTACGACGCCCTCGGTTTGCCCCTGATTCCGCCCGAAATGCGCGAGGACAACGGCGAAATCGACGCCGCCCTCGCCAGGGACCTGCCCGACCTCATCGAAGAAGGCGACGTGCGCGGCGACCTGCACCTGCACACGAACTGGTCCGACGGGAACGACACCATCGCGGAGATGGTCGAGGGAGCGGCCGACTTCGGTCACGACTACATCGCCATCTCCGACCACGCGACGGGTTCGGGCATGGTCGGCGGCGTCGGGTTGGACGACGAGGAACTCGAAGCACAGATAGACGAGGTTCGAGCGGTCGCCGAGGATGCCGCCATCGACGTGTTCACGGGGTCGAGGCGAACATCGACTCGGACGGTGGAATCAGCGTCGGCGACGTGCTCGCCGACTTGGACGTCGTGGTCGCCTCGCCGCACAGCGGTCTCGACGGCGACGGGACCGACCGCCTTATTCGAGCGATAGAGCACCCGAGCGTCGATATTTTGGGCCATCCGAGCGGTCGGCTCATCAACCGCCGTCCCGGTCACGATTTCGACGTCCGAGCGGTGGCGCGCGCCGCCGCCGACAACGGCGTCGCGCTGGAAATCAACAGCAATCCCCACCGTCTCGACCTCTGGGGTGCGGCGGTACAGGTGGCGGTGGAGGAAGGTGCCACCATCGCCATCGACACCGACGCCCACAGCCCCGCGGAATACCGGAACGTCAGGTACGGCGTTCACACCGCACGACGGGGATGGGCCGAGGCCGCGGACGTACTCAACGCCCGCGACGCGGCGGGCGTCCGCGAGTTCCTTCACTGATGGGTCGTCGCTTCTTTCTCGACGTGATGCTCGGGTCGCTCTCGACGTACCTCCGCATGTGCGGGTACGATGCGGCCTACGCGCTGGACAGGGGCGTCGAGGCGGACGACGCGATTCTCGAACTGGCCGGAACGGAGGACAGGACGCTCGTGACGCGGGACGTGCAACTGGCCGAGCGCGCCGACGACGCCCTCCTCATCGAATCGCTCGACGTCCGCGACCAACTCCGCGAACTCCGGAACGACGGGGTGGACCTCTCGCTGTCCGAACCCGCGCGGTGTTCTTCCTGTAACGGGGAACTGGTTCGGGACGACGGACCCGCGCCAGACCACGCGCCGGACGGCAAACCCGTCTGGCGGTGTCGAGACTGCGGAAAACGGTTCTGGAAAGGGAGCCACTGGGAGTCGGTCGAGCGGACGCTCTCGGAGTTGTAGGGTCTTTCTACCGGTTCGATTCCCACTTCTCGCACGCATCCATGTCGGACATCCGCCGGTCGTGCAGGCCGCAGTAGGGCGTCATGCCGGAGTCGGTGCGGACGTAATCGAAGTGGGCGCAATTGCCGCAGTAGGCGTCCGTCGGGTTCGCAGGGGGCGATTCGGTCGCGGCGGTCCCGCTCGTCCCTTGCCCTGCCGAGTCCACGGGCGAGGAGATGTCGTCGCTCGCCGCACCGCCATCGCTGACGGCTTCGGTACCGACCGGGTCGTCGCCGAAGACGCCGATGCCGCCGAGACCGCTGGGTTTCTCGACTTCGACGATTTTTGTCTCTCCCTTGCGCGTGACCTCCATCGTGACGGTTCCGCCGGGGTCGTTGCGCGTCTTGAAGTTCACGACGGCGGTGAACAGACACCAGAACGTCGTGATGAGGCCGGTGAAGTACACCGCGACGACGGGCAGGGTGAGGTGTTCGCCGTGTCCGCGCCAGTGTTGCGGGTAGGCGTACCAGAACATGGCGACGCCGAGAATCGTGATGCTGGACCCGATGGCCGCCGCCGCCCGCACGCGGTCACTCGTGGCGGGGAGAACGACGAACACGCCGACGAAGACGGCGGGGACGCCCAACCCGGCGGTGATGCCCGCGAGTCTGTACGACCCGTAGTTGTCGAGACCCATCGCCGCGAAACTGTTCGTCGTCGCCGCGAGGATACCCACGACGACGAGCAACGACCCGACGAGAAACAGGCCGACGCCGAGATAGAGGCGTCGGGGGCGTTTTTTCACGCCGCCGTGCCCTTCGTACGTTTCCCCGAGGCTTGTCATGTGTCTGCCATTGGAGGCCTCCTACTAAACTACTGCGTCAGACAGATATCACTGTCGTTTGATTTCGGACACGAGATGGAGAAAAGTCGCGTACGCAGGCGGCATTACTGACGAACACGAACAGAAACATTTCCGACAAGACGCCGGACGGAGCGTCTCCGAATATGACCTTCGACGGAAAACAAGACAGCGACCGGAGGGAGCGATAGGCCGGTGACACAACCGCCGGAATCCGCCAGTGTCACAACCGCGGAACTCTGTCTCCCTCCGGAAAATCTCCGATTTTCCGGGCCAAGGAACCCCTGAATGCGCGTCGAAGACGCGCAAAGGGGGTGACGACGGCTTTTGGTCCAGCTTTTGCAAGGGAGGAAGGCAGAATCCGGCGCGAATCGCGCCGGATTCGGCTCCCGACCGCGGCAAAAGGTGGGTTCGAAAAACCTAATCCCCACCCTGTCAAACGGCTCAGTATGGCTGACGATACCGAAGACGAAGGGCCCGCTGTCGAACTCGGCGAGCGCGAGCCCGTCGATGGCGCACCGCTCGCACGAGTCACCTCGCGGTTGTTCTGGCCCGTCCAGAAGAGCGAAGTCGAACGAAAGGAGGGAGGCGAGACGATTCGGACCCCGGACGGCCCGCAGGAACTCGCCGACGTGCTGGAAGCGGTCGACGAAACGTACTTCCAGAGCGAACAGGAGTTCACCAACGCCGTCGAGGACGCCATCGGAAACGGACCGATTCCCACCGCCGACGATTCGTGAACTTCTCCCGGACCGTCGGGGACCGGACGTTCGGTCTGACGTGGGTACGGTTGTCGCTCCTCGTCGGGGCGCTCATCGCGGTCGCGTGGTCGTACTGGCCGAGCACCGGCGGGAGTCTGAACCTCCGCGTTTTCCGCGACGTGACGCTGTACATCGTCGTTCCCGGCGCGCTCGCGGTGACGCACGGACGCCGCATCGGCTATCGGGTGAACCGGAAAGCGATTCGCAACACGCTCGTTCTCGCGGCATTCGTCGTCCCGATATACGTTGTCGGGTCGTCGCTCCCGACGATTCGGACCTACTACCCGATGTGGGAGACGAACGCCGCGCTCGGTAGCTTTCTCCCGCACGCAGTGAAGCAGTTCATCGTCGTTCTCGCCGCCGAAACGTACTATCGCGGTTTTCTCTGCGTCGGCGTTCGGAAGATAGGTTTCAAGAGCGTCTTCGTGAGTCCGATAATCTACGCGTTTCATCACTTGGGTAAGCCGCCGGTCGAGGTCATCCTCTCGGGACCGACGGACGTGCTGTTCGGCGCGGTGGATTACAACTGCGATTCGGTGTTGCCGTCCGTCGTCGCCCACGGTATCGGCCTGATGCTCCTCGACTGGTTGGTGCTCCACGAACCGCTCATCCCACAGGATACCGTGTTGAACTGGCTGTCGTGGCTTCCGGTGCATCTGTGATGTCCGGCATGGTCGGGATGGTCGAGCGGATGGAAGATGAAGTGTCCCCGATGACGGCGCTCGCCGTCGCCATCGTCGCGGTGAGCACGAGCGCCATTCTCATCGAACTCAGCAACGCGCCGAGCATCGTCAAGGCGCTGTACCGGTCGCTGTTCACGACGCTGTTGCTCGCGCCGTTCGCGGTCACGCGCTATCGAGACGACCTCCGGGCGTTCTCGCAACGTGACTTGCTCATCGCGGTCGTCAACGGGTGTGCACTCGCCGGGCACTTCATCGCGTGGTTCGAGAGTTTGGACTGGACCACGGTCGCCGCGTCTGTGACGCTCGTTCAGTCACAACCCCTCTTCGTGGCATTCGGCGCGTGGGCGCTGTTGGACGAGCGCGTCACTCGAAAAACGATGGTCGGCATCTTCGTCGCACTGCTCGGGATGGTGGCGATGTCGTTCGGCGACTTCCTCTCACCCGCGACGGTCGCGGGACAGCGCCCCCTCTACGGCAATGCGCTCGCGGTCGTCGGGGCGATTGCGGCGGCGGGCTACGTCCTCGCCGGGCGGTCGCTCCGCCAACGGGTGTCCCTGATTCCCTACGTGACCGTGGTGTACGGCGTCTCCACGGTCGTACTGTTCGGTGCCGCGCTGACGAGCGGCGCGCAGGTTTCCCTCGCCGCGTACCGACCGACGGAGTGGGTGCTGTTTTTGGGTATGGCCGTCGGTCCCGGCATCTTCGGTCACACCGTCATCAACTGGGCGCTGAAATACGTCGAATCGAGCGTCGTGAGCGTCACGCTCCTCGGCGAACCCGTCGGTAGCACGGTGCTCGCGTTGGTTATCCTCGGACAGGTACCGGGCGTCGCGACGATGGTCGGCGGTGCCGTCGTCCTCGGTGGCATCTACGTCGCCTCGACCGGACGGGATAGTCAGTAGCTCGGCCGCTCTTCGTACTCGATGGGGTCGTGCTCGCCGACGTTCTGGAAGGCTTGCAGGCGGAGCGCACAGGAATTACAGGTGCCACAGGCGGGTTCTTCCGCGCGGTAGCAACTCCACGTCAGTTCGTACGGCACGTCGAGTTCGACCCCGCGTTCCGCGATATCGGTCTTGCTGAACTCGACGAACGGCGCGACGAGTTCGATGGACGTGTCGTCCTTCGTTCCGGTGTCGACGACGGCCTGAAACGCCTCGAAGAACTGCGGGCGGCAATCGGGGTACCCCGAAAAATCCTCGCTGTGTGCGCCGATGAACACGGCGTCGCAGTCGTTCGCTTCCGCACAGGAGACGGCCATCGAAAGCAGGTTCGCGTTCCGGAACGGGACGTAGGTGTCGGGCACTTCGTCGCTCTCCAAGTCGGCGTCTTCCACGGCCATCTCGTCGTCGGTGAGGCTCGACCCGCCTATTTTGGCGAGGTGGCTCGTCTCGACGTGGAGGAATCCGGCGTCGAGTTCGTCGGCCTGTCGTTTCGCACAGTCGAACTCCTTGCTCTCGGTTCGCTGGCCGTAGGACGTGTGCAGGAAGAACGGTTCGTAGCCCCGTTCGCGCGCTTCGTAGGCGGCCGTGGCGCTGTCCATCCCGCCGGAAGCGAGGATGACCGCGCGCTTTTCGGGTCGGCCGGTATCTGTCGCTTCGCCGTCGGTCGTCTCGCTGGCGGTCGTCTCGTTTTCGCTCGCCTCGTCGGTTATGTCGTTTCGTGTCATGGTATCGTTGCTACGTCTGTTTTGTTGTCGTTCAGGTACCCGGTGCGTCGTTCCACAGGTCAACGTGCAGTCGCGGCGTGTAGCGATAGCCGTACTCTATCGCCAGTTGTGCGACTCGCTCGCGGGTTTCGTCGAGTTGCTCGCGGGTCGCTCCTTCCGGCATCAGGAGCACGTCGGCATCGGAGAGCAGTTCGTCGGCGGTCGCGCGAACGTCCGAAACCAGTTCCTCGATTTCTTCGAGGTCGCCGTCGTCGGTGACGACGAACTTCATCTGGGTGTCGTAGGCGTCCACCAGCGCCCCGAGCGTCTCCACGTCGATTCGCCGCTCCTCGTGTCGATCCTCCCACTCGCCGTCGCCTTTCGGGTCGGTTTCGGGCGTCGGCGTCGAGGAGGCCAGTTTCGGGCTGACGCTCGCCAAGTCGATGGGGGCGTCGCGGAATATCGTCCCGTTCGTCTCGACCGTCGTGTGATAGCCCCTCTCCGAAAGGCGGTCGAGCAGGATGACGGACTCCTCGTGTACCAGCGGTTCACCACCCGTGAGGACGACGTGGTTCGCGTCGTAGGATTCGACCTCCGCGACGATTTCGTCCACCGTCATCCGGGCGTGCGTCGGTTCCCACGAGGTGTGATACGAATCGCAGAACCAACAGCGGAGGTTACAGCCGCTCGTCCGCACGAACACGCTCGGAACGCCCGCGAGCGTTCCCTCCCCCTGCAGGGAGTAGAACAACTCGTTGATGGGCAGCGACGGTTCGTCCGAGTCCGCCCCCTCGCGCTCGACGTCGGCGCGTTTCCCGTCACTCGGTTCGGTCGCGTTCACCGGCATGATCAGACGGGGGCACCACAGAGTTCAGCCGTCTCGCTCACCTCGACCGCCACCTCGGAGACGTTCTCCGGCAGTTCCTCGCGGAACCGGCGTTCGAGTTCGAGACTCATCACCTCCGCCGTCGGTGGGTCCTCGAAGAGGACGACCGCCGACCCGTCGCCGCTCTCCTCGAAGGCGTCCACGAGCGGGTCGCCCTTCTCCAGCAGGAACATGTGGTCCCACTCGGAGAGTATCGCAGTAATATCTCCCTTGTCCACGACCCACCCCTCTTCGGTGAGTTCGCCGACGACGGTCACCTCGATTTCGTAGTTATGGCCGTGCGGTCGGCTGCATTTCCCGTCGTGATGCAGCAGTCGATGACCGGCGCTGATGCGAATCGGACGGTCGCGCCCGATGTGAAGCGTTCGTTCGTGAGATGATTCGAGTAAAGATGTAGGCATATTCGGAGATTATCGAGAGAATACTTAAACGCATCACTCTCAATCGGTCGTGAGGTGAGTGGGGACCTTAGAGTTCCTTCTCCAGAATCGTGGTCCCGCCTATCGCGGACCAACACCGTATCCCCGTCGTCTCGAAATTCATCGCCAACCAGAACAAGCGGGTCAACGAGGACGCCTGACACTATCGCACACACTGCGGTCGAAATTCCACGAATCGTGTTCTGACTCGGAAACCAGTCGAAGTGTAACCTCATCTCTTGGGGTTCAACCCTTTCGCATTTTCAGTTCGCAAACGCCTCGCTGTGGCTCGAACGTTTACTTCCACAAAATGCTCCGTCAGGGATTCGAACCCTGGTCCTTGCCGTGAGAGGGCAAGATGATTGGCCGGACTACACCAACGGAGCGTGTGTACTCATTCGTAATCACACGGACTGTTTAACAGTTGCGTTTCGGGAGCGCCGTGGCTGTCGGTCACACATTCAGAAACGCGAACAGGCGCGGCTCTCGACGGAGCGATTATCCGAAAAAACGACCCTTATCTGTCGAGCGGCGACCCGGCGGCGTCGGGTTCGTGACCGTCGAGGCTGATGATGTTCTCGCGGCCGACGCGGAGTTTGCTTATCTCGCCGTCCTCCTCCATCTCGGAGAGCAGCATGCTGACTTTGGATTTCGACCAGCCGGTTTCGTCCACGATGTTGACCTGCTTCATCCGACCGCCGTTTTCGCGGAGCAGCTTTTTCACCCGTGCCTCGTCGGTCAGTAGTTCCTCGTCGCTGACCGCCGGTTCGGCAGAGCCGGTGGTCGATTCGGTTGCGGCGGACCCACCGGGGCCCCCACCTCCACCGCTCGGGGTACTACGACCGGAGGACAGCGAGCCGAGGCTTCCCTGTCGCCACGCGAACACCGCGGCCAAGCCGATGAGGACGACGAGCGCCGCGATGAAGAACATCATCGGCGAGTTCGATCCGAATCTTTCGCCGCCGCTCCCCGGTGGCACGTTCGCGCCGCCCGTGGTCGATGTCGTGCTCGTGGACGAACTCGACTGGGGTGGTGAGGAGAACTTCACCATCGGACGCTGGTCGTTGAACTCACGGGGACCGGACCACGAGACGGAATCGCTTTCCGCCAACGTATCGCCCGCTATGCTTCGTCCCTTCGCCGGTTGTGCGGATTTGAAGGACATACCGTCCGCGGGATAGACGACGAGCTTCTGATTATCCCCGAGGTAGAGTCCTCCTTGAAATACGTCACCGAAGACGGTCGTGTTTCCGCTACCGTAAGCGAATCCTGACCATCGGAACGACATCTCGACGACGCCGCGGGTCGTGTCTCCGGTCAGTCCCGCTTGGTTGATGAAGGCCCGCTTGGAGAAGTTACCGGCGGTCATCTTCCGTTTCGTTCGGTTGTTCGCCGTCGAGGTCAGTTCGACCGCGTTCTCCCTGAAATTCTTATACAGTTCCGTGTCGGAGCTGTTGAAGTTCTGTGCGAACTCCTCGAATTGCTTGCGTTCCTGTTGTGTTTCTAAATTTTTTTCGTAGCGGAATGTCCATCTCGCAGTGCTGTCACTGTGGACGAGAATATGAAATTCGACGTCATCGAACTCCTGGGAGGTAGTGATCTTCTGCGGAGTCGGGGCGTTGCTCTGGGCCGTCCCGAACGTGGGAAACGACGCGATGAGCAGCACCGTGATGAGGCCGACAGCCAGGAGCCGTCTCATGTACCTTATCGTCCATGCCCGGATATAAAAGACCTTGTGACGTGCGGTCGTCAACGAACCATGTTACCATTGGACATGATCGTTACGGGGTTCTGCCACGCCGTTTCGTCGGCGCGAGGATTAGTATCAAGAACCACGAGGTCGGCACGGTATCCCTCCTCGACCAGTCCGACATCCGATAGCCCGAGGAGGTCGGCCGCGTTGACCGTCGCCGCCTCGAGCGCGCCGTCCGGCGAGAGACCGTACTCGACCATCAGTTCGAGTTCTTCCGGGATGTCGCGGTGGAAGTTGAACGGTGTTCCGGCGTCGGTTCCCATCGCTATCGTCACGTCCGCATCGAGCGCGTGCCGGAACGCGTCTTCGAAGGCGTCGCCCGCTTCCTCCGCCTTCTCGACCGCGTAGGGAGGGATTCCGGCGTCCGTCCCCTGCTCGACGATTCCGTGGAGCGCCTTCGCAGTCGGCACCCAGTAGGTCCCTCGGTCGGCCATCATTTCGGCCGCTTCGCGGTCCATGAACGTCCCGTGTTCGATGCTCGAAATACCTGCCCTGACGGCGTTCTTGATGCCTTCCGTCCCGTGGGCGTGAGCCGCCGTCGGTACGTGTTTCGCGGCGGCGGTTTCGACGAGCGTGTTCAACTCTGCTTCGTCGAGTTCGGGCGAGCCGGTGACCGCACCCTCGGTGAGGACGCCGCCGGTCGCCATGCACTTGATAACTCCCGCACCGCGCTTGAGCTGTTCCCGGACGGCCTTTTTGACTTCCGCTTCGCCGTCCGCTTCGCGCCCGAACCAGTGGCCGTGGCCGCCGGTCATCACGACGTTCTGGCCGCAGGCGACGACTCGCGGTCCGTCGATGAGTCCGGCTTCGACCGCCTTTCCGGCGTCGAGCGCGAGCGTCGTCGGCGAGCCGAGGTCACGAACCGACGTCACCCCGGCGTGGAGCGCGTCGCGGAGGTTCGCCGTCGCGCGATACGACAGCGTCATCTCGCTGTCGTGATTCATCGTGGTCACGTCCGGTCGGCCGTCCATCGAGGCGTGGATGTGTGAGTCGATAAGCCCCGGCGCGACGAACTTCCCGCTCACGTCGATCTCCTCGTCGGCCTCGGGAACGTCCCCCACCGAGACGATTTCGCCGTTTTCGACCGCGACGTCGGCGTCCCGAATACCGGTCGCGTCTACGATATCTGCACCGCGGAGTACGAGCATGAGCGGTGTGAGACGCGCTACGTGATAACCATCCGGGTCGCGGCAGGGTGAGACGGTGAGGGTGTCAGCGGCGTGGGCGACGGAACGTCAGCACGGTGGGCGAAAGAGGCAACTCGCTTCCCTCTGAACGAAAGTGTATGGACGGAACCGACAGCTCGGAGCGAAACGCGTTGATAACCGGTGCGAGTTCGGGCATCGGACGGGCGACCGCACACGCCCTCGCCCGCGACGGTGCGAACGTCGCGCTCGCCGCGAGACGCGAATCGGAACTGGCCGACATCGCGAACGCGCTGGAAGCGGAGTACGGCGTCGAAACCGCTGTTTGTCCCGCCGACGTGCGCGACGAGGCGGCCGTCGAGTCGATGGTCGAGGAGGCGGCGTCCGCGCTCGGCGGCCTCGACGTACTCGTGAACAACGCGGGACTCGCGCGCGGGGAAGCCGTCGAGGACCTCTCGACCGAGGAGTTTCGCGCCATGCAGGACACGAACGTCGATGGCGTCTTCTTCGTCACGCGGGCCGCGCTCCCGTACCTCCGCGACTCCGAGGGCAACCTGATATTCGTCGGAAGCTTCGCGGGGCAGTACCCCCGGCCGTTCAACCCCGTCTACGCCGCGACGAAGTGGTGGGTGCGCGGATTCGCCCACAGCCTCGAAGGTCGCGTCGGCGAGGACGGCGTGGCGGTCACGGTCGTCAATCCGACCGAAGTTCGGACGGAGTTCGGCTCCGAGGACGGCGAACCGTTCGAGGAGCGATTCGAACCCGGCAGCGTCACCGAACCCGAGGAGATAGCCGACGCTATCGCGTTCGCGGCGGGACAGGAGAACTCGACGGTCAGCGAAATCGACGTCTACCGTCGGGACAAGTTTTCGGGGTTTTAGAGCCGCTTCGTCGTTATTTTCGGCAGTCCGACTATCCGTACCGTTCGCTACCCGTACCCTTCGTACTGCACGTGGTCCTCGGAGACGCCGAGGTCCCGCGCCGCGCCCGCGAGCATCGACACCATGGCGTTGACGCCGCAGGCGTACACTTCGAGGCCGTCGGGGTCGATTCGCGCGTCGATGTCGTAGGCCGGGTCGGTCGCGTACCGCGCGAGGTCGTCGGAGAGGTTCTCCTCGGCCCTCTCGACGAGATATTTCACGAGCGTCTGCTGGACGTAATCGCTTTCGCCCTCCCAGTCGGTGAGGTACTCCTCGCGCGAGCAGGTCGGGACGAAGTGGAAGTTCTCGTGTTCGTCGTCCAGTTCCTCGAACTCCTCGCGGTAGGCCAAGTCGTCCTTCCACGACGCGCCCAGAAAGAGCCACACGTCCCGCCGTTCGCCCTCGTACTCGTCGCGGCCCTCCTCGAAGGTGTACTTAATCATACTCCGGAGTGGCGCGACGCCCGTCCCCGTGGCGAGGAAGGCCATGTCCCGGCCGGACGGTTCTTCAAGGACGAAATCGCCGTTCGGTCCCCGAACCGTCACCCGGTCGCCCTCCGAGAGGTCTTCGAACAGCTTCGACGTGAGGCGGCCGTGTGGCACCCGTCGAACGCAGAGTTCGATGCCGTCCGCGTTCGGCGAACTGGCGATGGAGTACGGTCGCGGCGTGTGTTCGTAGCGCATCGTGGCGTACTGGCCGGGCACGAAATCGAACTCCTCCTCGAAGTCGATGGCGACGCTCATCAGCGACGAGAACGGTCGCTGATAGCGATCTCTTAGCGAGGTGAGTTCCGTCAACAGGTTCTCGTGGCCGCGCTCTTCCTCCTCTATCGCCGATATCAGTTCGTCCCAGTCGGCGTCCTCGGACTGGACTCGCTCGGCCCACTCCTCGCGGCCGTGCACGTCGAGGAGTTCCGCGGCCCGTTCGACGACGTGCTCGGTACGGTCCTCGTCGAGGGGCTCCACGCGCTCGACCCTCGCGGAATCCGTCACCAGCGGCAGCTCTTCCGCCCGTCTGTGTTGTGAGTGCTGTGATGGAATCTCCATAGCCGCACCGTGTACCACGACGGGTGCGAGCGGTAAAACGCTTCTCACCGTTTCGAAAGCCGGTGAAAACATCCCTGATGCGGCCGTCCTCGCGGAGAACGGCGACGGTCACCGAAACGCGCCCACGATTATCGAAACGCGTCCACGATTACCGAAGCGCTTCGTCGACTTTCTGGATGGGATGTGGCGGTTCCTCGCCCTGCCAGTCGCCGAGTTGCGTGCGACAGGACGCGCCGGGCGCGACGACTTCCCCGCCGTCGCTCTCTTCGACCTGCTCGAACAGAATCGACCCGACCGCCTTGCTCATCGAGTAGTGTTCGGCCTCGTAACCGAAACTGCCCGCCATGCCGCAACACCCGCTGTCGAGGGCGTCCACCTCGTAGCCCGCAGTGCGGAGGACGGTCACGGCGTGGCCGTCCTTCTTCGTCGCCTTCTGATGGCAGTGACCGTGGTAGGTCAGCGACCCCTCGCCCGACAGCGGAAGGTCGAGGTCGAACGCGTCGAGGTACTCGCAGATTCCGTACGTGTTCGCGGCGAGGCGTTCGGCTTCCGTTCGGAGTCCTCCAGCCTCGGGGGCGGCGGAGCGCGGTTCGGTGTACTGACCGCTCGACGACCCGGACGACTCGTCCGTCGGCAGCAAATCGAGGTAGTCCGACTGGAACATCACCGCGTCGGACGGTTCGACCACCACGACGTCCCAACCGTCCCGGACGAACGACGAGAGGGCGTCCACGTTCGTCTCGGCCTGCTCGCGGGCCGTATCGAGCAGCCCTTTCGAGTGGGCGGGTCGCCCGCTCCCGGCCACGCCGGACGGGATTCGGACGTGCACGTCCGCCGCTTCGAGGACGCGAATCGCCGCCTTCCCGGCCTCAGGATGGTTGTGGTTGGTGTAGGTGTCGGGAAAGAGCAGGACGCGCCGGGTGGCCTCCTCCTCGGAAACCCGCGTTCCGCGCTCTTCGAACCAGTCTTCGAGGGTTTCGCGGTGGAACGTGGGCAGACTTCGCTCGCTGGCGATGCCCAGCACCTTCTCCGCGACGAACCGCGCGCCGGGGAGTTCGGTCGCCCAGTTCGAGACGGGCGCGAACGCGCTCCCGAGCGAGGAAAGGCGGTCGATGTTCCCGAAGATGCGGTCGCGGAGGCTCGTCCCGTGTCGCTCGTGGTACTCGTGTTCCACCTCGGCCTTCAGCTTCGCCATGTCCACCTCCGAAGGGCAGTCTTTCGCACAGCCCTTACAGCCGATACAGAGGTCCATCACCTCGTGCATGAACTCCACGTCGAACTGCTCCTCGTCGGAGAGCGAACCGCTCATGGCCTGCCGGAGCATGTTCGCCCGTCCCCGGGTGCTCGTTATCTCCTCGTCCGCCGCGCGGTAAGTCGGGCACATCACGCCGCCGGTGGTCTCCTGCCCGCCGCGACAGCCGCCACAGCCGTGACAGAGTTCGACCATCCCCTCGAAGCCGTTCTCGTTCTCCCAGTTGAGGGTCGGGTCGAAGCCGGAATCGAACTCGTAGCCGGGGTCGAACCGGAGGTTCTCGGTCATGTCCACGTCACCACAGACCTGCCCGGGGTTGAGGAGCCAGTCGGGGTCGAAGGCCGTCTTCAGGTCGCGGAAGACCTCCCACACGTGGTCGCCGTACAGTTTGTGGTTCCACTGGGTTCGCGCGCGGCCGTCGCCGTGCTCGCCCGAGACGCTGCCGCCGTACTCGACCACGAGGTCGGTCACTGCGTCGGCGATGGATTCCATCTGGTTGACCCCCGCGGGACTCTTGGTGTTGACGAGCGGACGAACGTGCAGACACCCCGGTCCGGCGTGGGCGTAGACGCTGGCGAACGTGTCGTTGTCCTCCAACACCTGCTGGAAGTCGGCGACGTATTCGGGCAGGTTCTCCGGCGGAACCGCGCTATCCTCGATGAACGAGATGTGTTTCGCGTCCGTCGTCCGCGAGAGCAAAATTGGCAGGCCGGATTTGCGCAGTTTCCAGAAGCGGGCGCGCTCGTCCTCGTCGTGGGCCTCCATCGCGGAGAGCGCCCGGACTCCCTCGCGATCGTCCCGGAGCTTCGAGACTTTCTCCCGCCCGTCCTCGTCGTCGGTCGCGTAGAACTCCACGAGGAGGACGGAATCGGTTCCGTCCGGGAGCATCTCCACCACGTCGCGGAACTCCTCGGTGTCCTCGGCGAGCGAGATGAGCACGTTGTCGAGCACCTCGACGGCCGACGGGTCGTGGTCGAGAATCGGTGCGACGTCCTCCATCGCGTCGTTCAGGCTTCCGTAGGTCAACAGCGCCATCGCCTTCGTTTCGGGGATGGGTTCGAGCGAGACGGTCGCCTCCGTGACGATGGCGAGCGTTCCCTCGCTTCCGGCGAGCAGGCGCGCGAGGTTGACGTGTCCTTCCTCGGCTTCCTCGACGAGTCGGTCGAGGTTGTAGCCCGAGACGTTGCGTTTGAGTTGCGGGAACACCTCCGCCACCGCGTCCCGCTCCTCCTCGACGATGCGGAGCACTTCCGCGTAGATGCGGCCTTCGAGCGAGTCGTCTCCGGCACCCTCGCGGAGTTCGTCCAGCGTCACGTCGCCGAACGTCGTCACGGTGCCGTCGGCGAGGACGACCTCGCACTCCTCGATATAGGCGTCCGTCTTCCCGTACTTCAGGGAGTGTGACCCCGTGGAGTTATTGCCGATGGCTCCGCCGAGGGCGCTCTTGTCGCGCCACGCCGGGTCGGGCGCGAACTTCAGCCCCTCCTCGGCCAGCGCGCGGTTCAACTCACCGAGGACGATTCCGGATTGGGCGCGGGCGGTTTCCGCTTCCGGGTCGAAGTCGAGCAGGTCGCCCATGTGGCGCGTGAAGTCCAGCACGACGGCCTCGTTGACCGACTGCCCGGCGAGGCTGGTGCCTCCGCCGCGAGGGAGGACGGGTATCTCGCGGTCGGCGCAGTACTCCATCACCGACGCCACGTCGTCCGTCGAGGTCGGGAAGACGACGCCGATGGGCGTCACCTCGTAGGCGCTCGCGTCGGTCGCGTACAACTGTCGGGAGTACTCGTCGAAGCGGACCTCGCCGTCCACCAGCGTCACGAGGTCGGAGACAAATCCTGTGCGTGCCACGCTATCCGAATGATAGTCGTAGTTCGCGCGGTCGTCGCGGGCCGGGTCACCCGCGTCACGTGTTGCCATACGGTGTCGTAAGGAAGGCGACCCGAAAAGTCATGTGGGGTTGGGGCAACTAATGGGGGCGACACGCGACACGACGGACGCCGCGCACTCGCGTCGGTTCGTCCCTCGTTTGGTCGTAGTTCGTTTGGTCGTAGTTCGCGCGGTCCGAAGCGGTTCCGCGATGGTACTGAATTCAACTATTTCTCCCTGAATACTACTGAACTATACTAACAGGACATCGACCGGACGCTCGTTCAGACTCGTCGGACGCTCGGCGAGGCCGCGTGCCAGAAGTCGAAGAGCACGTCGCGCTTCAGCAGGGCGAAACCGGTGAAGATGGCGGCGAAGCCGATGACCGTCGTGCTGGCGACGAGTTCGCCCAGCACCAACCAGCTGAGGAGCGTGGCGACGACGGGTTCGAGGTAGCCGACCAGGTTGAGTTCGGTCGCGCCGATGGTGTCCAGCAGGTGGAAGTAGATGAGGAACGCGACGACGCCCGAGATGAGCACCAAGTAGGTCAGGGACGCGACGGCCGACATCGACCAGTCGATTGCGGCGGGGGACTCGCCCGTGCCGAGACTGACCGCATGGATGAGGACCGAGCCGAACAGCATGGACCAACCCTGCAGCGCGGGGACGGAGACGCCGGTTTCGAACGGTCGCGTGAGGACCGACCCGAGGGCGAAACTCGCGGCGGCGAGGAAGACGAGGCCGATGCCGACCGCATCAGTCGAGAGGAGGTTAGCAGGGGTCGGGTTGGCGACGATGGCGACGCCGACGACGCCACAGAGCAGGCCGACGGCACCGAGGGGGGTGACGTGTTCGTCGGCGAAGAGGGTGCTGGCGAAGACCGCCGTGAGAACCGGTGAGAGGCTGACGATGACCGCCGCCAGCGCGCCGGGCACGTGTTCTTGGCCGAGGTAGAGGAGGCTGTGGTGGCCCGCGATGATGAACGCGCCGATAGTCACGATTCCGAGCACGTCCCCTCTGGTCTGCGGCTTCCAGCGGTCGGTCGTCACGGCGGCGTAGCCGAGGATGAGCAGGCCAGCCACGTCGTAGCGCACCGCCGCGAACAGGAGCGGCGGGAAGTGGTGAAGCCCCACGTCGATGGAGACGAACGAGCCGCCCCAGAACAGCGCCAATAATGCAAACATCACTCCGTTCATCGGTAGGTATCTACCAAATTTCGTCTGAGTCATAGATTTCTATCCAATCCTATCAGATGCACCTTGTTAAACCCTTCTACAAAGAAGAGCACTGATACTGAATCTCATACAAACTTCAACGCAATCTTTGCACCAATTCGTTATTATGAATCATGAGGATGTGCGTGATTCGAACGGAAATCGACCATCTTCGCCGAACTCCAGACGTTAAGTATGACGGACGTATAATTCGAAATCAATGGACGAACGCGACGTCACCCTACTCAAGGCGATATCGGACCTCGAAACGGGAAGTCCCGAGAAACTACACGAGGAGACGGACATCCCCGTTTCGACCATCCACTACCGACTGAACAACCTCCGGGAGGCAGGTGTCATCGAAAACGACCTCTACGACATCGACTTGGAGGAGTTCGGCCTGGGCGTCACCGTCGTCGTGGAGGTGTTCGCCGATTACACGGGGTCCTATCGGGACTTCGGGGAGAAGATACTCGACATCGAGGGCGTCACGCAAGCGTACTTCACGATGGGTGAAACCGATTTCATCGTCGTCGCGCACCTCACCGGGCGCGAGATGGTCGAACGGCTCATCGGCGATTTCGAGCGCATCGAGGAGGTGGACCGAACGAACTCCACGTTCGTCATCTCCACGCTCCGCGACTCCCACCGCGTGCTCCAGAGCTACAGTTTGGACACGCTCGTCGACGAACTCGCGGAGGACTGAATCGACGAGCCGCCACCGTTCGCGTTCCCGTTAGTCGCCGCCTCCGCCGTCGCCGGTCGAACAGCGCGCCGAAAGCGATTCCCTGTCGGCCGCGACACAGGAGATAGAGCTGATGCGACCGGTGTCCGTCGGGTCCGGTTGGAACGTGATGCTGTCACCCACCTGAATCTCGTTGAACAGCGTGCGATGCGTGGTGTACAGGGTCCGTTCGCCCTCCTTCGCGTCGTTCGGCCACGCGGACCGATACTGCTCGATAGTCACCTCGTAGGTCACGTTGCCGAACGACTCGGTGAGTCGGGTTCCTACCGATTCGTTCACGACGACGTTGCCGGGGTCGCTGCCCGCGTTTCCGGGGTACTCGTCCCGTGCCGACACGCCGCTCGCGGTCGAGGAGAGGACTCGCGTTTCGTCGGCGCGGACGGTCTTTTCGACCACGCGGCCTTGATTCGTGCCGAGAACGGCCTTCGTACACCCGGCGACCGAGGCCGCGGCACCGACCGCACCGACTCGGAGGAACTGGCGGCGGTTCACGTGCCACGCTTTGGGGAACCCACGGATAATTCTGTCTACCCGCGCCGAACGAAAACACGAAACCCCTGCCGTCCCTACGCCGGGATATGATTCGAAACATCGCGGCGAACGTGCAGGCGTTCACCAGCAACGCGTTCCTCGTGGACGGCGACCGGACCGTCCTCGTGGACACCGGGTCGAACTTCGACGCCGTGTCGCAGGTCGAGGAGGCCGTCGGCGACCTCGATGCCGTCATCGTCACGCACACGCACCCCGACCACGTCGGCACCCTCGATGCGGTCAAGGAGGCCTTCGACGTCGAGGCGTTCGGCTTCGACCCCGACCAACCCGGCGTGGACGTCGGAATCGAGGACGAGGCGGTCGTGACCATCGGCGACGACGACTACCGCGCGCTCCACACGCCGGGGCACAAGGACGACCACCTCTGTTTCTACTCCGAATCGGCGGACATCCTCTTCGCGGGCGACCTCGTGTTCCAGAACGGCAGTTTCGGCCGAACCGACCTCGAAGAGGGTGACCGCGCGGCGCTCATCCAGAGCATCGACCGCGTGCTCGACGCGGTGGACGAGGACCTGCGCGAGATGCACGTCGGCCACGGCCCGAGCGTGACGACTAACCCGTACCACGACATCGAACTGGCGTCACAGGCCGCGCGGATGCGATAACGAACGACGATTAGAGAAGCGACTCATACGCGTCTCCGTACACGGACGCGATTTTCTCGGGGTCGTTTCGCTCCGCCTTCGAAAGCGGTTCGAGCGTCGTCGTTTCGGCGGGGTCGAGCAGGTTCACCACGTCCGATACGCGTTTTTCCATCGTCCCGTCGTGGACGCTGTTGTCGGCGACTTCGCACGCCTTCGCGTAGCGCGCGCCGTCGTACACTCGGACGCGGCGGGGTTCGACGACGGCCACGGTGTCGAACTCGACGCCCTGAATCGGGCGGGCGATGTCGCTGTAGGACTCCACGACCGCCCGGTCTTCCGACCGGATGCGCTCGGCCAGCGCCCGGAAGTGCGGGAGGTAGCGGCGCTCGGTCTGGTCGTTCAGTTCCCCGAGGGATTCGACGACCACGGCGGACGAGAGCGGGAGGGCCTCGCGCACGGCGTCGGGCAGCGAGACGCTGCCGTTGACGACGAACCCGTTTCCAACGCGGTCAACGAGGAACTCGCGGCGGGACTGCCCGAGCAGTCCTTTGCCCGTGCCGGGCGCGGGCCGCCAGAGTCGGTGGACCGGGTTCAAGTCTTCGGGGTCGGCGTCGCCTCGACTCGCGGACGCGAGTCGCTTCGCGTCCTTGCCGTAGAGCCTCCCGTCCGTAAGCGCGGCCGTGGCGTCGTCGTGGTCGAACCAGAAGTCGTTGCCCGCGCGCGGCTTGAACCCGACCGACCCGATGTAGTTGAGGAGGCCGACC
>NZ_MEIH01000317.1:0-36714 GCF_001723155.1 Haladaptatus sp. W1 | reverse complement strand
TTCGACGACGGCCACGGTGTCGAACTCGACGCCCTGAATCGGGCGGGCGATGTCGCTGTAGGACTCCACGACCGCCCGGTCTTCCGACCGGATGCGCTCGGCCAGCGCCCGGAAGTGCGGGAGGTAGCGGCGCTCGGTCTGGTCGTTCAGTTCCCCGAGGGATTCGACGACCACGGCGGACGAGAGCGGGAGGGCCTCGCGCACGGCGTCGGGCAGCGAGACGCTGCCGTTGACGACGAACCCGTTTCCAACGCGGTCAACGAGGAACTCGCGGCGGGACTGCCCGAGCAGTCCTTTGCCCGTGCCGGGCGCGGGCCGCCAGAGTCGGTGGACCGGGTTCAAGTCTTCGGGGTCGGCGTCGCCTCGACTCGCGGACGCGAGTCGCTTCGCGTCCTTGCCGTAGAGCCTCCCGTCCGTAAGCGCGGCCGTGGCGTCGTCGTGGTCGAACCAGAAGTCGTTGCCCGCGCGCGGCTTGAACCCGACCGACCCGATGTAGTTGAGGAGGCCGACCGTGAACGTCGTCTTTCCAGCGTCCACGCGGTCGCTTCCGGCGACGAGAACCGTCATGTCTTCAGGCCGTAGTAGCCCGGTTCCTCGTCGGTCGGCGGTTCGGCGACCACGAGTTTCTCGGAGTTCCGCATCACCCACGGAATCGCCCAGTCCAACAGGATATCTTCCGTCTCGACGTCGATTTCGGCGTCCGGGTCGAGACCCTGAAGGAGTCGAGCGATTTCGTAAACCGAGTACATCGTGTCCTCGTCGAGCAGTTCGTCCGGTTCGTAAAAATCACAGGGGTACAACTGCTCGAACTCGTCCTTTGGCTTTGGCATGGGTGGACGTACGTCCGAATGGGCGTAAAAGCTCTCGAATTGACCCGCGGAGTCTCGGGTATAATTCAGGGAAACGGTTATAAATATAACGGACGACCATGACAACCGAGTATTCATAACAACCGTTCGAGATAGGAACTGACATGTACGAGGAATCGGGGAACGAGACGAAAGAGGCGCTCGTCTCCGCCTTCGCTGAATTCGGCGGTACCTATCTCCGGGATATCTGGTTGTTCGACCAATCGGATCACGAACAGCTCTTTCTTCGGGAGGACGTGGCGGAAAAACTCGAGGCGGTCGACGTGGAGAAGTTCGTCGACAACGAGCGGTACGGGTTTATCACGCAGGACACCTACGACCAACTCTACTACGCCACGTATCAGTACACCGTTAGGGGGTTCGACGACTTCGAACAGTTCCGGATGTTCTTCGACGACGACCGGCACGTCGGCGTGTTCGCCAGTTTCGACCGGCAACCCGGCGGCCACGATTACGAATCACTGCACAGCCACGTCACGGATATCGCATCCGGGTACGACGTGCCGATAGTGACGTCGGAAACGGAATAGCATCCGCTGTTCGGGGAGTTCGATCAAAAAAATCGGTGCGTTCGGGATTATTCGAACCGCGAAACGACGTTTTCGTAGTTGTCAGCAACCTCGTCCCAGTCGATGACTTCGAAGACGTTCTCCACGAAGTCGCCGCGGTCCGGTCCGTAGTCGTAGTAGTAGGAGTGCTCCCACACGTCCACCGCGAGAATCGGGTGGCTGCCCCAGAGCGCGCCCTGGTCGTGCTTGTCGACCTTGACGTTACGGAGCTGTTTGGCCACCGGGTCGTAGACGAGGAGTGCCCAGCCACCGGCGGCGCTCGCGGCGGCCTCGAACTCACCCTTCCATCCCTCGTAGGAACCGAAGTCCTCCTCGATGCGGTCGGCGAGGTCTCCCTCGGGTTCGCCGCCGCCGTTCTCGTCCATGTTCTCCCAGAAGAGGGTGTGGAGGTAGTGACCACAGCCGTTGTGAGTCACGTTACCCAGCGCACCCGCCGTGCTGGAGTAGTCACCGGACTCGCGGTTCTCCGCGAGGGTCTCCTCGGCACTGTTGAGGCCGTTTACGTAGCCCTGGTGGTGAGTATCGTGGTGCCACGTGAGAACCTGCTCGGAGATGTGCGGTTCCAGCGCGTCGTAGTCGTACGGGAGCGGTGGTAGTTCCGCGTTCGATTTTTCTGCCATATATGTATTACCTCCACTAACTATATCTCACCTCGGCCTGTTAAACCTTGAGGAGAAGCTCGCTAACATACAGCACGATACGCCGGCAAAATATTCTGCTTTCGGACGCCAACGCGGCCGTTACATCCCGCTGGCTTCGTCGTAACGTTCCTCAACGTCGTCCCAGTTAACGACATCCCAGAAGTTGTCCACGTACTCGCCGCGGTTGTTCTCGTACTGGAGGTAGTAGGCGTGTTCCCACACGTCCAGCACCAAGAGCGGCGTCGTCCCTTGCGGCGACTGGTTCTGGTGATTCTCGGCCATGCTCACGATGGGAATGTCGGCCACGTGGTCGTAGAGCAACATTCCCCATCCCGAGCCTTCGACGCCCTTCGCGGCCTCCGAGAAGTGTGTTTTGAACTCCTCGAACGACCCGAACTGGTCGTCGAGGGCGTCGGCGAGGTCGCCGCCGGGTTCGCCGCCGCCGTCCGGGGACATGTTCTCCCAGAAGACGGAGTGGTTGACGTGTCCCGAGAGGTTGAACGCGAGGTTGCGCTCGACGCCTTTGACGTCGCCCCACTCGTCGTTTTCGCGCATCTCTTCCAACTTGTCGAGCGCCGCGTTCGCACCGTTGACGTAGCCTTGGTGGTGTTTGTCGTGGTGCAATTCCATGATGTGCGCGTCGATACTCGGTTCCAGTGCGTCGTAGCTATACGGTAGGTCCGGTAGTTCGTAGGTCGCCATTGGTAACCCCCGGAAGGTGGTCAACGGTCGTCGTGTTAAGTGTTGAGGCGACGCACGCAGACGACGTGTCCTCACACGGTGACCCGACAGGAACGAGGGTCCCCCGCACGGCCGAGAAACCCGAGGAGGAGCACGATACCGCCGACGCGAAGCAGGTCGCCGTGGAACGGCAGCGCGGCCATCGCGCCCGCGAAGCCGAGGAAACCGAGCAGGCCCGCGCCGCAACTCGCGCATCCGGACGCGACGAGCCCCGGCAGGACGCCGGTCAGGTCGGAGAGGCTCGACACACCCGTGACGCGCGCCTGTGCCGCTGCGTTCGTCACCGCGACGCCGGTCAGCACCGCGTAACAGACGATGAGACCCAGCCCGAACCAACCGTTCGTCGCCAAGACGTTCTCGGTCAGCAGGACGAGCGTATCGTCCGCCCACTGCATCCCCGCCCCGAGCATCTGCATCGACATCTCCGGGAACGTCGAGAGGATAAGCAGGACGTACGTGACCGCCGCGACGACGGCCGTCCCCACCGCTCGCGGGATCGAACTCACCGGATAGGCGAGGGCGGCGGCGAGTTGCGACAGTAGCCGTCGGATGCGCGATTTCCCCGTCATGCGTCTCGAATCTTCCGAATGGCGCTTTCGAACCGCGGATACGGCTGTGCGCCCATTATCTTCCCGGCCTTCTCCGACTCCCGGTCGAAGAAGATGAACCCCGGCGTCGCGCTCACGTCGCTCCGCGTAGCGGCGTTCACGTCGTCGTCGATGCTCGATTGGAGCGACGCGCCGTTCTCCCCCAAACACGACTCGACCGCTTTCGCGTCCACCCCATCGACCGTGCGGGTGATGTCGAGCAGGTTCTCCTTCGACGCCCACCCGGAGTTCGGTTTCCCCTGCTCGTCGAACATCGTCGAATGCCAGCGCTTGAACGCCGCGGGAGAGTCGTCGCGCACCTGTCGCCAGACGCACTTCGCCATCCGCGAGGCCGTCGTCGAGGCGCTCCCGATGTTCGGCAGTTCGAGGACGACGAAGCGAACCTTCCCCGGCCGGAGGTAGTTCTCGACCAACTTCGGGAACGTGTCCTGTTCGAACCGACTGCAGAATGGACACTGATAGTCGCTCCAGTAGTAGATATCGACGTCCGCATCCGGCGCGCCGAGGATCGGATTGCCCGCCAGATCGATTCCGTACGCCGTCGTTTCTTCGCTTCCGAACACGAGCGAGTCGCTCGTATCCCCGTTCGTTCCGCCGCCCGTTCCGCTGTCGCCCCCATCCGATGACGTCGATTTCGTCGTCCCTGTCGTGTCGTTCGAGTCCGTTTGGCCGCTCGCGCATCCGGCCAATCCGGCGGCCACCGCGGCCGACCCGAGAAATGCTCTGCGACGCATCCGTCTCTCGTTGCCAGTCATTATTGAATACCCGTCTCGTGTTCACCCAACACGGGTGTCGGTTAAATCCCCGATGGGACGTTTTCAGAGTCAGAAACCATCCGGTACGTTTTAACCGCCGAAGTGCGGTAATCGATTTGTGAGTGAGGAGCCGCGTCCAGCCGAGTTGTTTCGCTTGCTGGACGACGAGTACGCGCGTGCCATCCTCACGAAAACGAGCGAACGACCGATGTCAGCACAGACCCTACGCGACGAATGCGACGCCTCGCTTCCGACGATTTACCGGCGGCTCAACGACTTGGAAGCGTGTGACTTGATAGAGAAATACACCCGCCCGGAACCGGACGGAAACCACCGTTCGATGTACGAGGCCGCGGTCGAACACGTCGAAATCGACATCGAGGACGGCGACCTCGAAGTCACCGTCACCGAGCGCGAGGACACGGCCGACCGCTTCACTCGCGTCTGGGAAGGACTGCGGAGGGACTGACGATGCGCCTCGAACTCCTCGCCGGGAAACTCCTCGTCATGGCGCTCGGACTGCTCATCGCGTATCAGGGATTCCGCGGCTACCGACGGAATCAGAGCGAACCCATGTTCTTCGTCGCCGTCGGCTTCGTCTTCCTCACGCTCGGCGGGACGATGGGCTGTACGCTCATCCACACCCTCGGAATCTCCGCGTTCGTGCTCGGCATCGCGCAGACGATGTTGGTCGCGGTCGGTATGGGCTTCGTCCTCTATTCTCTGTACGGATGACGCGTCGTGGTCCTCGCCCGACCGTCACGGACGATTGGCTCGACGGCCGAACGTGCGTCGGAAAAACGAGAGGTACCGCGAAGGAATCGCCCTCGGTCGCGTGCGACCGAGTTAGTCGTCTTGGTTCTGGGCGTTCCAGTTCTGGGCGTTCGACCACGCGGCCTGCACGTTCTCGTTGCTCTGGGCGCTCGCTTGGACGGCAATCGCGTCGCCGGATTCGGCTTCGCCGCTGTCGTAGCCGTTGTCGCCGTCACTCGGGTTCACGCTGATGGCACCCGAGAGCGCGACGTTATCTTCCTGATGGTTGTAGTTCCCCTGTGCGACCGCCTGACTTTGGTCTACGTTCGACACGGCGGCTTGGCCGCTGAGCTGTACTTGGTTGTCGTCCGCCACCGCGGCCGCGTTTCCGGCGAAGCCGACGGCGAACAGACTGGCGATAACTGTCATCGAAAGCAGGATTTTGAGCGTCTTTTTCATGGTTTTCTCTGCGGGTGCGAGTTCACCTCCCGGTCCCCGTGGTTCGGCCGGACTTCCCGTGGGCCGGTCGGAAGGTGACGCAACCCTGTCCTCGCCTGTCGGGGGGTCGCTATTTCAACCCCGGTCACCGTTGAGCGGCGTTCACCGACTCCTTACCGACCGTCTTCCGTATTACCGCGACGATAGCGGGAGTTACGACGCTCGCCGCATGCACGCACCGCCACGGACAACGACGACAACGCGCCGACAATCGGCGATTGGTCCGTCCGTCGAACGTGAACGACGACGCTTTACGACCGTTCAAAACGTGCTACGCGCGGTTGTGAACGCTACACCCGTGACGCTCACTTCCGCTACCCTCTGACCTACCCTCTCGCGTTCTCGAACATCGTGATGGCCATCTCGCGGCGCTCCGAGTGGTCCACGATGGGGTCGGGGTAGTCGGGTGCCAGTTCCCGACGTTCGTCCGGGTCCAACTCGGTCCACTCGTGAACCGTCTTCGGGGGTACGTCCGCCAGTTCGGGGACGAACCGTTTGATGTACTCCGCGTCGGGGTCGAACCGTTCGCCCTGCGTCGTGGGATTGAAGATTCGAAAGTACGGTTGGGCGTCGGTACCGGTCGAGGCCGCCCACTGCCACCCGCCGTTGTCGTTCGCGGTGTCGTGATCCACGAGTTTCCTCCGGTACCAGTCGTAGCCCTCGCGCCAGTCCACGAGCAGGTCCTTCGTCAGGAAGGAGGCGATTATCATGCGGACGCGGTTGTGCACCCACGCCTCCTCGCGGAGTTGGCGCATTCCGGCGTCCACGATGGGATAGCCGGTCTCACCGTCCTTCCACGCCCGCACGCCGTCGGGGTCGTCGCGCCACGCGATGTCGTACTGGTAATCCTTGTAGTTCTCCACGACCACGGACGGGGTGTCGTCGAGGACGTGCGCGTAGAACTCCCGCCACGCGAGTTGCCCCTGGAACTCCTCGACGGATTCGGCCGCATCCTCGCTCTCCGCGTCGTCTTTCGCCCGTTCGGTCGCCTCCCACACCTCCCGGATTCCGACGGTACCGAACTTCAGATGCGGCGAGAGTCGGGAGGTCGATTCGCGCGCCGGGTAGTCGCGCGCTTCGTCGTACCGATACACGTCGTCCTCACAGAACGCCGAAAGCAGGTCGCGGGCCGCCTCGGTTCCGGCGGGGGGAATCTCGGCCTCCGGGTCCTCGAAGCCGAGGTCGGCGAGGGTCGGTATCTCGATGCCCTCTTCGACCACCTCGTCCGGGACGACGATTTCGTCGGGCGCGTCGAACGGCGCGTCCTTTGCCCTGTCGCGCCACTTCTTCCAGAAGTAGGTGTACACCGAGTAGTAGTCGCCCTGATTCGTCGTGATGCTCCCGGGCGTGTGCAAGAGCGCGTCGTGGAACGCCCGCCGTTCGATTCCCGCGTCCGAGAGCGCGTCCCGAACGTCGGCGTCGCGTTCCTTCGCCAGCCCGGAGTAATCTCGATTCCAGACCACGCGGTCGGCGTCGGCGGCCGCCGCGATTCGGGGAATCTCCTCGCGCGGGTCGCCGCGAAGGACGAGCAGGTCGCCGCCGCGCTCGCGGTAGGACTCCCGGAGCGATTCGAGCGCGGACAGCATGAACGACACCCGAGGCGAGGCCGCGTGGGAGAGCACCGCCCCGTCGAAGACGAACACCGGAAGGACGGGGCTCCCCCTCGACAGCGCGCGGTTGTCCGCGACCCGAAGGTCGCGGCGGTGCCAGTGGACGTGCATAGAGGACGAACGGCGACGACCCACTTAACCGTCGAACCCACTCAGTGGGGTTTTCTCGACGGTCCGGCGACGGAATTAACAATGGTAATCCATCCCACAGGATTTTCCAGTGATGTTTTATAATGTGGGTCCTCGTTATAACTAGCCATGGTAAATCTTACCGCGTCGGTTGCGGACACGGTTTCCGATCAGGCGGACTCCCCCGCCATCGTCACGGAGGAGCGAACGCTGACGTACGACGACCTCTGGGAGCGAATCAGCGGCTTCGCCGCGGGACTGGAGGAGCGCGGCGTCGGCGTGGACGACCGAGTTGCCATTTACCTGCCCAACGTGCCCGAATTCGTCCTGACGTTCCACGGGACGCTCGCGGCGGGCGGCGTCGTCGTCCCGATGAACCCACAGTATCGGACGCGCGAAATCAGCCACCTGCTCGCCGACAGCGGTGCGAAGGTCGTCGTCACCCTTCCCGACCTCGTGCCCGTCGTGGACGCCGTCCGCGAGGATACGAACGTCGAGCACGTCGTCACCGTCGGCGAAAGCGAGGGAGACGCGACGTTCTTCGGCGATTTCCTCGGCGACGGCGACGGCGAAATCGAACCGCGGGACGACGACGACCTCGCGGTCCAACCGTACACGAGCGGGACGACGGGGACGCCGAAAGGTGTGAAACTGACACACCACAACCTCACGTCGAACGCGCACGGGGCCGCGGCCCTCGCGCCGGGCGGCATCGACTCCGAGGACTCGCTGTTGGGCGTCCTCCCGCTGTTCCACATCTACGGGATGACGGTGTGCATGAACGCCACCCTGTTCAGCGGCGGCGTCTTCTACCCCCTTCCGACGTGGGACGCTCAACAGGCCCTGTCGCTCATCGAGGAGGCGGAACTGACGCTGATGCACGGCGTGCCCGCGATGTACAATGACATCATCAACCAGCCGAACGCGGCCGACTTCGACCTCTCGTCCCTCCGACTCGCCGGGGTCGGCGGCGGCGGCATCCCCATCGAAGTGCTCCGCCGGTTCGAGGAGCTGTACGACGCGAAAATTTACGAGGGCTACGGCCTGACCGAGACGAGTCCGGTCACGCACTTCAACACCCCCGAAAAGGGTCGTCGGGTCGGCAGCATCGGCACGACCATCGACGGCGTTAGCGCCCGCATCGTGAACGACGACTTCGAGGAACTGCCGCCGGTCGAGAAGGGACCGCTCGCCGAAGACGACGCGGAATTGGACGACGTGACCGGCGAAATCGTCATCGCCGGGCCGAACGTGATGGCCGGGTACGCCGGACTCCCCGACGCGACGGCGGAGGCCTTCACGGAGGCGGACGGAAAGCGCTGGTTCCACACGGGCGACATCGGCTACTGGGACGAGGACGGCTTCTTCTACGTCGTGGACCGCAAGAAGCACATGATAAACACGGCGGGGTACAACGTCTATCCGCGCGAAGTCGAAGAGTTGCTCTTCGAGCACCCGGCCGTCGCGGACGCCGCCGTCGTCGGCATCCCCGACGAGCGCCGGAACGAGACGGTCAAAGCCTTCGTCGTGACGGTGCCGGACGCGGACGTGACCGAAGAGGAGATTCAGGAGTACTGCCTCGACAACCTCGCGGCGTACAAACATCCCCGCGAAGTCGCGTTCGTGGACGAACTCCCGCGAACGACGACCGGAAAGGTCCAAAAGTTCGAACTGCGACAGCAGTAGCCCGACACTGATAGAAAATTTGATAGTACCCGTGTCACAACGTGTCTGTGGCTGGCGTTCACCAGCCGTATCGTGACCGTTCGGACGCGAACGGTTTCCGTTGTTCATGGTTTCACGGGGCGGGATGCGCCACCAGATGGACATCCCGCTTCTTCGACGCGACGCGACACGACTCCGTGACTCCCTATTCTTCGACGAGACGCTACTCTTCGACGACGATATCCGCGACCATACCCATCGCCTTGTGCGGCTGACACCAGTAGTGGTACTTCCCGGGTACCTCGAACGTGTAGTGATACCGATACCCGCGTCGTACACGTCGCTCCGGCCGCCCGGCGTTCCGTCCCAATTCGCGCCGTCCGGTTGCGACCCGACGATGATGTTGTGCGTGTTCGACTTCCAGACCCAGAGGACGGTATCCCCCGTCGAAACGTGCAGCGGTTTTCCGGTGCCGGGTTCGAACCCGTACTCGTAGTCCGGCCCGACTTCGACCGTCGCGTCGGCGTCCACCGCGGTGGTCGGCGTCGTGGTCCCGCCCTCGGACGAACTGGTACACCCGGCGAGTCCGCCAACCACGCCGAGCGCTCCCGAAACGCCGATTCGCCGGAGGTACGCCCTGCGCGTCGATCCGCTTTCGGATTCGGTCATGAATCTCTCTCACTCTCCCACGAATCACGCGTAAAAATGGGGTTCGATTGTGCCCTATCGGCGTTCTCCGAAGAGCGACGGCAGTTCGACTCCCGAAGAGGTCGTCACCCAACGGCTACGCGGAGTCGTTGCCGTCCGGGATGACCGGTTCGGCGTCCGTTTCGTCCTCCGGGACTCGCCACCGAAGCGTCACGAACCGCTCCGTCCCGTCATCTGTGGAAACTTCCCCTCGGAGAGGTCGATACGACCCGCCGGTCGGGAAAATTCGTCCCGGTCGTCGGTCGCGGCCGGACGCATCCGCTCGTAGCGCCCGGTGACCCCTCCCGGAGGTCACGGAGGTAGTCCGCGAGTTCGTCGCGGGTCAACGACGCTTCGCGTTCGATCCCGTCCACGGCCTCTTCGCCCGCCCCGGAGTACCCGCCGAGGACGGCGTTGATGACTGCACCGAGCAGAAGGACGAGTCCGGAGAAGTACAGCCACGTGATGACGACGATGACGCCGCCGAAGAGGCTAGCCGAGCTACTGCCTTTCGACGCCAGATACACCTGGAAGAGCGCTTGCAGCGCGGCCCATCCGACCGCAGCGAAGACCGTTCCCGGAAGGACCTGTTTCCACTCCAGTTCGGCGTCCGGGAAGACGTAGTACATCGGAAAGAACGCGAGAATCAGGCCCGCGACGAGCACTAGCGGCGTGAGAAGTCCGAGGTACGGCACGGTGTCCGCGAACGCGCTGAACACGGCGCTAACGACGACCGTCGCGATGATGGCGACGGTGAGTGCGACGAGGACGACGAGCGCATCTTTCACTTGGTCGAGGAAGGAGTTTCCCGCCTCCGTGTCGTAAATCTCCGAGAAGGCCGTGTCGAGGCCGCGGAATATCTTCAGCGACCCCCACACGAGGACGACGAGGCCGATGAGCGAAGCACCGCTCGCGGACGCGTTGGACCGAAACACCCGCTCGATGACGTTGGCGATAGGGCTGGGAAGCGACCCCCTGCAATTTCGAGGATTCTGTCTTCGAGTCCTCCACCGACGATGCCGACGACGATGAGGAGTAAAAGGAGCACTGGTGCGAGCGAGACGAACGCGTTGTAGGCGATTCCCGCCGCCATGAGCGTCACGTTCTTCTCCGAAAAGTCCGAGACGACCCGCTTTCCGGTCTCCGTTACTCCGTCGATGGTGACCATGGCTGATGGAACACGATGACCCTAAAGAGCAGTACGGCCGATTAACCGGCGCGCTTCTCACAGCCACCCGATTCGTACCTGTCCCTCGTAGTACTCCCGCGCTCGGCGAATCTTCCGGAACAGGTACGTCGCCACGAGGCCGGAAAAGACGAGCACGTACGCCAGCAGCCACAGCAACACGTCGCCGCCGAAGATGGTGGCGAGCAGGTTCGTCACGAACCCGGCGGTCGAGTTGTAAAAGCCGTGGAGGAGCGCCGGAAGGGCGATTCCCTTGATGACTATCGGCCCGCGGTTCGTGGGAACTATCTTCGCCAAGCCGAGGTAGTAGCCCGAGATGGCCGCCCAGAGGACGTGGTTCGGGCCGACGATGGCCCGCGTCACGGCGACGCCCGAGACGGTGACGGCGGTGCCGCCGTGGGGTCCCACCGACCCGACGACGTAGGTCAGGTTCTCGATGGTCGCAAAGCCCAGTCCGGCCATCGCGCCGTAGACGGCCCCATCGACGGCCGTCTGGAAGTGCGGCGTGCGGTAGGCGTGAAACCGGACCGCGAGCCACTTCACCGTCTCCTCGACCGGACCGACGACGAAGAAGAAAAACGGTACGATGGCGAGCGCCTCCACGCCGACTTCGGACAACAGCCCGATTCCGATGGTGTTGATAATCGCCGCGAACGCGGCGAACACCACGCCGAGGAGGAAGGTGACGACGAGCGTCGGAATCGGTTCCCGTTCGGTCGGATCGACGCGCCAGATGTACACCGCGAGGAGCAACGCGGGGACGATAGAGAGGAACGAGAACAGGCCGAGAAGCGGACGACGCGAGAGCGTCGTCGCGACCAAGCCGAGTTCGATGACGACGAACGTCAGGGCGATCGCGAGCGTGACGATGCGAGTCGCTTCCGAGAGGAGGTGATACAAGCGAAGCGAGAGTTTGTCCATCCACGTTCGCGGCTCCCACGACTCGATGTCGTACGGGTCCTCTCCTCCCATCATCGTCTGCTCTTGTCCCTCGGTCCGGTCGTCCAGTCCCATCCGTTCTCCCCCATACTCGTCTTCGATACGGCCGCGAGCCTCAAAGGGTTTCCTCGCTCACGGGGCGAATCAGTCGCCCGTCTCTCGAAGCGTGGCCCGCGTCACGTCCTCGAACGAGGTGTGACCCGACAGCGCCAGCGTCAGGTCGAGGTCCGCGAGGAAGTTTCGAAGCACCCCTCGAACACCCTCCCGTCCCGCGATTGCGAGGCCGTAGATGTACGGTCGCCCGAGCAGAACGGCGTCGGCTCCGAGCGCGACCGCGCGGAACGCGTCGGCCCCGCGACGGACGCCGCTGTCGAAGAGGACCGGCACGTCGTCGCCGACGGCATCCACGACGTCGGGCAGGGCATCGAGCGCGCCGATAGCGCCGTCCACCTGCCGTCCACCGTGATTCGAGACGACGAGTCCGTCCACGCCGCGTTCGACCGCTTCGCGCGCGTCGTCGGGGTGGAGGATTCCCTTCAGCAGTATCGGCAGGTCGGTGTGTTCCCGGAGGAAATCGAGGTCGTCCCACGACAGAGACGGGTCGCCGAAGGTCTCGGTGAACCGCCAGAGTGCGGAACTCATGTCCTCCTCGGGCGGCGCGTCGAGCGCGTCGCGGAACGCGGGGTCGGAGAGGTAGTTCGCCACGCCCTCGCCGTCGAGGAACGGGAGGTAGGCATGGTCCACGTCGCGTTCGCGCCAGCCCATCATCGGCGTGTCGAGCGTGACGACGATGGCCTCGTAGCCCGCGTCCTCGGCCCGCGAGACGAAACTCGCGGTCACGTCGCGGTCGGCGCTCCAGTAAAGCTGAAACCACCCGAGCGTGTCGCCCAACGCCTCGGCCACGTCCTCCATCGTCTCGGACGACGCCGAACTCAACACGAGGGGCACGTCGAGGTCCGCGGCGGCCCGTGCGGTGGCGAGTTCACCCTCCTCGTGGATGATGGACTGGACGCCGACGGGCGCGAGCATGACCGGGACGGGAAGCGTTTGGCCCAGAATTTCGACCGAGAGGTCGCGCTCCGACACGTCGCGGAGCATCCGCGGAACGATTCGCCAGCGGTCGAACGCACGGCGGTTCTCGCCCTTCGTGCTCTCGGACCCGGCCGACCCGGCGACGTAGGCGTGGGCTTCCGGCGGAAGATGCTCGCGTGCGAGGTCGGCGAGTTCGTCGGGTGAGGTCGGTAGGTCCGGCGTCTGGTCGGCGAGCATGCCGCCCGCGTACACCTCTCGCTGGCGGTTCGGTCCGAACGGTTTCGAGGGGTCGTTCATGGACGAACTGTCAGGTCGAGACGGATTATAGCTTGTTCCGCACCCACCACGCGCCGACGCCGACGACGAACGCGATTCCGACGTTCGTGAGGAGGCCGAGCAGGCCCACGCCGACCGCGAACCACCGGTTCTCGGTGTCGAGTCCCGACCGACCGAGCGAAAACGCGACGACGACGAGGACGACGCCCAAGACGGAAAGCGGGAAGGCGGCGACGACCGACGCCGCGAAAATCGCGGCCAGCGCGTACATGATTCCGAGGACGAGGTTGGCACCGGCGTTCCGCGCGCCGAAGGCGTACTTCCCGGCGACGCCGCCGCTCCCGTGGCACATCGGCATCGCGCCGAAGGGCACCGCGAGGAGGTTCATGACGCCCATGCTCGTCGCCAGTTCGTCCGGGGCTACGTCGGCGTCGAACAGGTCGGCGAGGAGGAGCGAGGTGGCGACCGCGGCGTTCCCGACCGTCATCGCCAGTTGCCCCAGCGTCGCCGAGAGGGTGGTTTCGGTCAGCACGGGTGAGAATCCGAGCGCGAGTTGGGGAAGCCGGGGTGACGGCACGCCGACGCTCAGTTCCGCGAGCACCACGCCGAACGCGAGGACGACCAGCGCGCTCGCCCGACGGTAGCCCAGCGCGACGACGACGCCCGTGATGAGGACGGCGACGAGCGCGACCGTCGGGTTTCCGGCCCCGAGTTCGACCCCAGTTCGGGCGAGCATGAGCGCCACCGCGACCTGGATGCCCCGGACCACCGGTTCGCCGACGTACGGCGTGATGCGAGAGAGCGTCCCCGTCCGGCCGACCGCGAGGAGGGCGACCCCCGCGACTGCCCCGGCGGTCACGAACTCGCCGGTGGTGAGCGACCCCGCGATGACGAGCGCGGCGAGCGCCTTCATCGGTTCGACTGAAATCGGGAGGTCGTAGTGAACCCCCCAGACGATTTGGAAGACGGCGAAGCCGAGGAGGAGGGTCGGAAGGTGCAGGTCGGTGAGCGCGGCCACGGCGACCACGATGGGAAGGACGGTTATCGAATCGCCGACCGCACCGGTCACGTCGGAAACTGTCAGTTCGAACCGCGTGTCGTTTCCAAGCGCGACCTCGGTCATCGGATGGGAATACGAAATGAAGCGGTAAATGGTTACTCAGAAACCGAATACGGCTATTTTCGGAAGATTTTGAAACCGAATGTGGTTACATCGTGCGGAGGAAGGAGAGATAGAGTGGTGGAATAGAGAGAATGAGAGAATGGAGATAGAGTGGGAGAATACGGGGAAAGGCGAACTATTCCGTATTAAAAACGGCCCGCCAGCAGCACTGCTCGCGGGGGCTATCGCCCGAAATCGGAGCGTGCCGTCAGAACCGATTCGGCGTCAGGTGGACGTGGAACAGTTTTTCGCAGTCCCGTTCGCCGCAGACGGGACACGAATCGTCGGCCTCGTTCGCGTCGAACTCGGTCGCCGTCTCCGGCGTCGCCGCGGTGATGACCCGCGTTCCGGCGTGGCCCAACTCGTATCCAGAGTCGGTTTGCCGGACGAAGTACTCACAGAGCTTCGTCAGGTGGTAGTTGAACTTGCCAGTGTCGCGGACGCCGACCCGCTCGCGGAGTTCGGTGAAAGAGAGCGACCCCGAGGCGTCGGCGAGTTCTCGGAGGATGGACATGCGAATCTCGTTGCCGAGAACGGCGAGTTCGTCCATCGAGGAGTCCGTCCCGTAGGTCATGTCGAAATCGTTCGACGGCATCTCCCATCAATCCCTCGCAAAATGCTAGGGATTCTTACAGAACTGGCGTTCGCCGAATCCTCATTATCCGTGCGGCGCGATGGTTCGTATGGAAGATGTCAATTCGTCGTCCGAATCGGCGGGGTGGCGCGGACGGTTCGGTGCGTCGAAGGCGGGAACGTTGCTCGCGAACACGGGATTTCGCCGGTTGTATTTCGCTCGCATCGTCAACAGGGTCGGCGACAAACTGTACTCCATCGCGTCGATGTGGTTGGTGTATCAGCTAACTGGCTCGACGTTTTACACCGGACTCGCCGGATTTCTGTCCCGGCTTCCGGTGGTGTTCGGGTTTCTGTTCGGTCCCATCGTCGACCGCTCGCGCATCTCCCGACTCCTCGTTCTCGTCGCAGCGGCACAAGCCATCGTCGTCCTCTCGGTTCCCCTCGTCGCGTCCGTTCACACCCCCAGTGTCACTCTCGTCCTCGCCGTCGTCGGGGTGCTCGCACTGCTCGAACGAATCAACGCTCCGGCGGAAAAGGCCGCCCTCCCCCGACTCGTGGACGACGAACTCCTGCCGCGTGCGAACTCGCTCGATTCGGCGACGCACCAGACCATCGGTGCGGTAGCCCAAGCCCTGTCGGGGGCGCTCATCGCCCTTCTCGGTGCCGTCGCGCTGTTCGCATTGGACGCGGCGACGTTCGTCGTGGGTGCCTTCTTTTTCGCTCTCCTGAGTGTTCCCACGACCGAAAAGACCGGAACGTCACCGAGCGCCGCGGAGTACGTCGCCGACATCCGCGAGGGGTTCGACCTGATTCGGAACTCGGTCGTCGGACACATGGTCGTCGCGGCGAGTCTCGTGAGCGCGTTCACGGGCGCATCGACGGCGGTGCTCCCGGCGTTCGCCGATTCGCTCGGCGGGGCGGAGACGTACGGACTGCTCATCGCGGCCATGACCGTCGGTCTCCTCGTGGGGTCGCTCGTCGCGTCGCGGTTCGAGACGATTCCGTTCGGTCGCTTCGTCGTCGTCGGCTTTCTGGTTGCCGCGGTCGGCAAACTCGGCGTCGTCTCGGTCGATTGGCTTCCCGCGGCGCTCCTCTGCTACGGAATCGCCACCGTTCCTATCGGAATCTACAACGTCCTCGTCAGCGCGACGATTCAAACCGGCGTTCCCAACGACTTGCTCGCGCGGGTGAGTTCGACTATCGGGAGCCTCGTCGCCGCCATCGGCCCACTCGGATACCTCGTCGGTGGCTTCCTCGGAGATGCGTACGGAAGTGCGACGGTTATCGGGTTCTCCGCGGTGGGGTACTGTCTGCTCGTCGGCTACTGGCTGGTCGTGCCGTCACTTCGTGCGTTCCCGCCCGTCACGGACATCGAGTCCAATTCGTTCGGCGTGTGAGGACGGTCAGAACCGGAAAACAACTCCTGGAAACTGACGAATCGTGAACATCGACACTGATAGGTGTCCACACGAATCATTCGTAGGAAATGCCTGCAAAGCAAACGGTGCATCTCCCGGTCGCGGCGCAACCGAGCGTGGACACGCTCGTGGACCTGACACAGACGGCAGAGGAGTTGGGATACGACCACGCGTGGCTCCCCGAGACGTGGGGGCGCGACGCGGTGACGAGCCTGACCGCGATGGCGCTCGGAACCGACGAAATCGGTCTCGGGCCGTCCATCGTGAACGTCTACTCGCGGTCCCCCGCGCTCATCGGGCAGACCGCCGCAACGCTCCAAGAGGTGTCCGACGGGCGGTTTCGCGTCGGTATCGGCCCGAGCGGTCCGGCCGTCATCCAGGGCTGGCACGGCGAGGCGTTCGACCGCCCGCTCCGGCGCACCCGCGAAACCATCGACATCGTTCGAACGGTGCTCTCCGGCGAGACGGTGAACTACGACGGCGACTGCTTCACGCTGGGCGGCTTCCGACTGCGGTGTGACCCGCCGGAGACGCCGCCGCCGATAGACGCGGCCGGGATGGGACCGAAGTCGGTGGAGCTCGCGGGGCGGTTCGCCGACGGCTGGCACGCGACGCTGTTCACCCCCGACGGCATGGAAGACCGCCTCGACGACCTGCGTAGGGGCGTGGACCTCGGCGACCGCGACGAGGACGACGTGGAAGTGACGCTGTCTCTGACCTGCTGTGCACTGGACGACGGCGAGCGTGCCCGAACCCTCGCCCGTCAGCACGCCGCCTTCTACATCGGCGGCATGGGCACGTACTACCGCGATTCGCTGGCCCGACAGGGCTACGAGGACGTCGCCTACGACATCTCGACGGCGTGGGGCAACGGCGACAAGGAGCGGGCGACCGAACTGGTGAACGACGACCTGTTGGACCACCTCTCTGCCGCTGGCACGCCCGAACGCGCCCGCGAGGAGTTCGAGAAGTTTGCCGACATCGACGGCCTCGATGCGGTCGCGGTCGGGTTCCCCCGCGGTGCGACGGTCGAGGAGGCGCGCGAGACGATGCGCGCGCTGGCTCCGTGACCCCCCAACTAGTTAGGAAATAGCAGTTTTTCCGTGGGATACTCAGTGGAAACCGGGACGTATTCCCGGCGTCCCACACGTGCCTCAGAGAGACTGCAACCACAGAACGGTGGCCCGCGACGGGCCATCTCTCTATTGCCACGCCCGGTTTCTTCGTACCCGAACCGTCCCCGGAGCGACGACATCGTACCCGCGACGCGATTGTCCCGAAAGGAGCAAGCGCGTGTGCGACATAATAACATAGTATGCCCACCGTCAGCTATCGCGGTCGGGAGATGAAGTGTGAGGAGGGGTCGGTGCTTCGAAACGTGTTGCTCGCCGCCGACGAGACGCCGCACAACGGGTCGGCGCACTATCTGAACTGCCGAGGAAACGCGGTCTGTGGAACGTGCGCCGTCGAGGTGGAAGGAGACGTGAGCGAACCGAAATCGAGCGAGCGAAACCGGCTCTCGAAACCGCCCCACGACCCGGAGTCGGGGCTTCGACTCGCCTGTCAAACGCGGGTGCTCGGCGACGTAACGGTTCGAAAACACGGCGGCTTCTGGGGACAGAAGGTGGAGCGATGACCGCCGAAATCGACGCGCTCGTCGCGGACGTCTCGGAGTGGGACGGCGTGGGAGTCGGCGAACACCGGTTCGGCGGGACGGAGTTCACGCTCGGCCCGCGGGAGATCGGCCACGTTCACGAGTGGGGTATCCTCGACATCGCGTTTCCGCGACGGGTGCGCGACGAACTCGTCGCGGCGGGGCGAACGGAACCCCACCACATCTATCCCGAATCGGGGTGGACGACCTTCCACGTCGGGGACTCGGACGACGTTGCCGACGCGCGCTGGCTCTTGCGACTGTCCTATCTCTCCCACGCGACGGCGATGGCGAACACCGCGGCCGGGGAGGACGCCCTGTCGGACCTCGACGTGGACGCGGAACTCGACGCCCTCGACCCGAGCGACGAACTGCGGGCGCTCCTCTAGCTGGTCGCCCACTCGGTCGCCGCTTCCACGGCCTCGGCCCGCGAATCGGATTCGGCGATGGCGTGCCACTCGTTCTCGGGCACGTCGTAGGCGTAGACGGCGTATCCCTCGTCGCGGTAGGTCAGGTTCTCCACGTACAGTTCCCGCGCGCCGTCGTCGCTGCGCCAGATTCGAATCTGCTTGCCGCCCTCCAAATCCTCCCGCCGCCGCCACCCTTCGAGGGGCACTACGCGGACCCCCAGTCCGTGATGCCGAGCACGCGGTCGCAGTCGGGACACGTCCAGACCTTCGGCGTGCTCGCCGCGGCCCCGCGTTCGAGACGCTGTGCCCAGTCGGTGATGTCTTCCTCGCAGTAGGGACAAGTCGCCATGCGATTCGACACGACGGCGTTCGACTTGTACGTTCGGGCGAGCCGGTGGGTCAATATTTTTAACACATTGTTTGGTGTCGGGAAACCAACTCGATACCCGCGAGTCCGCCGACCCGACCCCGACAAAACAGAGAAAACAGCTCCCGATTACCTCACCCGGTTATCCGCGGTAGTAGACGTTCCCGGAGACGACGACGGTCTCCGAAGAGGTCGCGCCGGGGAGCGAGCGCGACGGACGGCGCGCGGCGACGACGCCGCGCTTGAGCGCCGCCCACTTCAGCAGGACGAACCCGGCGACGATGACGAGGAATCCCGTAACCGTGGCGTCGGTGATGGGTTCGCCGAGCAGGAGCGCCCCGAACAGCGTGGCGACCACGGGAACGACGTAGTTCACGAGGTTGGCCTCGTTCGCGCCGATGCCCTCCAACAGGTCGAAGTAGATGAAATACCCGACGATGCTGACGACCACCGCGAGATACGCCAGCGAGACGAGGGCGGGTTGGGTGAACGAAACGCTCGGCCAACCGCGGAGCGCGGCGCTCGTCGAGTGCAGGACCAGCGCGCCGACGGCCATCATCCACGCCTGCTGGGAGAGGGCCGGGAGCGTCGTCCGGAGTCGCTGGGTCAGCACGGACGCCAGCGCGAAGACGGTCGCGGCGACGAACAGGAGGCCGACGCCGACGGTCGAACCGCCGAGCGAAGTCGGGTCGGCCACGACGACGACGCCGACGAGCGCGAGCAGGACGCCCGCGACTTCGAGCGCGTCGAACCGCTCGTTCGGCAACAATGCGAGCGCGAACAGCGGCGTGACGACGGGCTTGAGGCTGAGGACGACGGCACCGACGCCGCTGGTGACGTACCGCTGCCCGGTGAAGACGAGCGCGAGGTAGAGGCCGAACATGAAGACGCCGCCGATGCCGACGAGCGTCCAGTCGGTTCGCGTCACCGGCCGCCACTGGAAGTTGTCGCGTCGGCGTCCTAAGACGGCGACGGCGACCAACAGCAGCGCACCGGCGATGTCGTATCTGAGCGCCGCGAACAGCACGGGCGGAAGCGTTCGCAAGCCGGTTTCGATGGCGACGAACGACGAACCCCAGATGACCGCGAGCAGGGCGAACAACACCGCATTTCGATATCGTGATGGAATCATGAGAGCTTCTCGAACACCTTCGTTCAGTTGGTGACGGCCGTAGTAGGCCCTCACACTTGAAAATTCTCGAAGAGACGATACCATGGCACACGGTTTCATCGTCCTTTCTCGAAAAATAGTTACATACATCCAGAACTCCTTTGGTGGCTCGCATCCAGTCACCGCCATGGCAGACTCACGGACGGGAGCCGAGTTGTTCACCGACGTCCTCGAATCCTACGGCGTTCGGTACGTCTTCGGCAACCCCGGAACGACCGAACTCCCCGTCATGGAGGCGTTGGGCGGGAGCGAACTGGAGTACGTCCTCGCGCCGCACGAGGACATCGCGGTCGGAATGGCGGCCGGGTACGCGAGCACGAAGAACTACCGCGCCGACGAGGACGGCAGTCCGGTCGGCGTCGTCAACCTCCACGTCGCGCCGGGCGTGGCCCACGGCCTCGGGAACCTCTACGGCGCGTCGGTGACCGGCGCACCGCTCGTCGTCACGGCCGGGGCACACAGCCTCGACTTCCGCCACGAGGAACCCATCCTGTCGGGCGACGTGCTCGCCATGACGGAGCAGTTCACGAAGTGGAGCGCGGAAGTGACCGACGTGGAGTCCGTCCCGACGATGCTCCGGCGGGCGTTCCGCGTGGCCCAAACGCCGCCCACGGGTCCGGTCTTCCTCTCGCTCCCGCTGGACGTGATGATGGCCGAGACCGACGCCGATCCCGAACGGCTCGGCCGGATTCAGAACCCCGGCGCGGGCGACCCGACCGCCATCGCGCGGGCCGCCGAGTTGCTCGCGGAGGCGGACGACCCCGTGCTCGTCGTCGGCGACCACATCCCGCGACACAACGCGTACTCGGACGCCGACGCGCTGGACGCGGCGGTTCGACTTGCCGAGGCGACGGGAGCGCGCGTTCACGCCGAGATTCTGGCCTGCGAGGTTGACTTCCCCGGCGACCACGAGCAGTGGGTCTCCCACGTCCCGCCGGACGAGGACATCGCCGCGGCGACGATGAACAGCGATACCCTCGTCTTCGCTGGCTGTTCGACCAACACGACTCTCACGCGCCACGACCGCGCCCTCGTGCCCGAGGATGCGACGCTCATCGACCTGAACGACGAACCGTGGCAGGTCGGCAAGAACACGCCCGCCGACGTTGCCGTGACCGGCGACTTGGGTCTCGTGATGGACGAACTCGCCGAAGCGGTCGAGCTATCGGACGACGAACTCGCGGGACGGTTGGAACGCGTCCGGCAGTTCAAGGAGTTCGCCGGCCAGCAGATGGCGTCGATGGGCGAGGGGAGCGGGGACGACCCCGCGCGTCGAAAGCCGAACTCGTCGATACCCTCCGCGAAACGCTGTCGTCCCCCTACATCGTGGACGAAGGCATCACCTCGAAATACGTCATGCTCCTCCGGTGGCCCTTCGAACGCGAGTCTTACATCTCGAACAAGGGTGGCGGCCTCGGCTACGGTCTCCCCGCCGCGGTCGGTGCCGCGATGGCCGAAGCCGAGACGGACGACCCGCGGCAGGTCGTCGGGTTCGTCGGCGACGGGTCGTACCTCTACTACCCCCACACGCTCTACTCGGCGGCGCGGTACGACGTGGACCTGACCGTCGTCATCCCCGACAACCGCAACTATCGCATCCTGAAGGACAACACGCTGAAGCTATTTGGCGGCGAGGACGAGGACCACGAGTACGTCGGCATGGACTTCGAACCCCCCGTCGATATTCCGACGAACGCGGAGAGCCACGGCGCGTCCGGCTATCTCGTCGAGTCACCGGAGGACATCGCGGAGACGCTGGAGACGGCCCTCGCGGAGGACGGGCCGAGCGTCGTGGACGTGTTGGTTCACGACTGAGAAGGGGAATCGGCCGACTAAGGAGAATCGGAGGACTCGACGGAATCGACCGAATCAATTGGGTCGAAACACCCGAAGCGTGTCCCGGTCGAGCGGTTCGGAATCGACTTCGACGAACCCGCGCTCGGTGAAGATGCGGTTCCAGTTTCGGTAGTACAGCGGGAACTCGTCGCGGACGTAGTTCACGTCCGTTTCGTCCGGTTCCTCGTCCCCATTTTCATCTTCTGCTTCGTCTTCCTCTCCGTTTCCCCCCTCGTTTTCGACGGTGATGAGGAGGTCGTCGGTTATCCGGGACAGTTCGTCGAACACCCACTCGTCGTCGGGGTGGAGGTGTTGGAGGGTCTCGACGGAAAACACCGCGTCGAACCGACCGTCGTCGAACTCGGGGACGGTGTTCTCGATGGAATCGATGTGGAACGTTCCCTCCTCGGCGAGGGTCGGATACGTGTCCTCCATCACCGAGAGCGCTTCGTCGTTGATTTCGATGCCGTGAAGGTTCTTGTACCCCGCTTCGCGGAGGTGGGCGAGGTGCCGACCCGAACTACAGCCGAGTTCGAGAATCGACGCGTCCGGCGCGACGGCGGCGTCGAGGCGGGCGCGTATCAGTTCGCTCGTCTCGTTGGGGCCGTAGTAGGCGTAGTAGTCCGGCGAGTACTCTCCCGACCGTTCTGCCCACTGTTGGCGGACGCTGTTGGGGTCCATCCGTCTCCCTATGTGGTCCACCCGTAAAACCCCCCGACGTTCGGAAACGGCCCGACGTTTTTCCGGGTTCTTTTTGGCCAATTCGATGCCGATATTGTTTTATCACCTACTATCATTCTATGTGATATGGATTTGCGTGGGGAATGTCAGAACGGCACACGTACATCTGGAGCGACCCCCTCCTCGACGGAGCCGTCGGCACGCGGTACCCTGATAAGCTGGGAACTCGGTGAGCACCTCTCGAACTGTAACGACGTTCCGCGCGTGACGGAACGGACCGAATCGGGTCGGACGAAGACTATCTACGACCTCACCGAGGAGACCTACCTCGTGCAGACGCGAACCCCCGTCGGACGCGAGCGCTACCGGGAAGTGCCGAAACGCGACCTCGACGCCTGAGGCTCGGCGGTTCAGTTCTCGATTCGCCCGCCACCGACCGTCTCGGGGAACATCTTCCCCGGATTGAGCGTGTCGTTCGGGTCGAGCGCGCGCTTTAGCCGTCGCATCGCCTCGACGCTCTCCTCGCCGTGTTCCAGTTCGAGGTACTCCCGTTTTCCGCGTCCGATACCGTGTTCGCCGGTACAGGTGCCGCCCCACTCGATGGCGGTGTGGACGATTTCGGTCTGTGCCTCGCGCGCGCGTTCGATGTGGTCGTCGTCGGATTCGTCCACCAACACGGAGTAGTGGAGGTTGCCGTCCCCGGCGTGGCCGAAACAGGGAATCAACAGATCGAGTTCGTCGGCGAGTCGCCGCACGAGACGGACCATCTCGGGGTACTCGCTGATGGGAACCGTCACGTCGCCGAGGTGGAGCGGCGAGAGGTCGGGGTCGTACGCTTCGACCGCGAAGGCCATCTCCCGCCGAATTTGCCAGAGGTCGTCCATCTCCGCTTCGTCCCCGACCTCGAACCGGGACACGTCGTGGGCTTCGAACACCGAGCGACAGAACGCGATTTCGTCCTCGATGCCGTGGTTCGCGTGGAATTCGAGGAACACCATCGGAACGTCGGGCAGCGACGACCCCGTGTACGCGTTCGCCATCGTCGCGCTCGTCTCGTCCACGAGTTCTATCTTCGCCACGTCCACGCCGGAGCGCACCGCGTCGGAAATCGCGTCCACGGCATCCGAAAAGGAGTCGAAGATAGCGCGGCCGCCGCGAATCTGTTCGGGTCGTCCCGCGAGTTCGAGCGTCGCACGGGTGACGACCGCGAGCGTCCCCTCGCTCCCGACGAGCAGGTCCTTGAGGTTGTACCCGCTCGACGTTTTGACCGCCTTGCTCCCCGCCGTGATAACCGACCCGTCGGCGAGGACGGCTTCCAGTTCGAGCACCCAGTCGTGAATCTCGCCGTACTTCACCGTCTGCATCCCGCTCGCGTCGTTGGCTATCATCCCGCCGACCGTCGAGATGTCGCCGGAGGAGGGGAGCGGTGGGAAGAACAGGCCGTGTTTGGCGACCGCTTCGTCCACGGCCGTCCCCATGATTCCCGGTTCGACGTCCACCTGAAAGTCGTCCGGCCGCACGTCGAGCACCGCGTCCATCCGCGTCATGTCGAGGCTGATGCCGCCGCGGGTCGGTGCCGCGTTGCCCTCCAGTCCCGTTCCGGCGGCGTAGGGCGTCACCGGAACGCCTCGCTCGTCCGCCGCCGCGAGCACCGCCGACACCTCCGCCGTGGATTCCGGCCAGACGACGGCATCCGGTCGTACCTCCTCCGTCTCCCGCGTTCCCCAATCGCCCGCGTGTCCGGCGCGGTGTGAGTCGCCGAAGGAGTATCGGTCGTCGTCTACCGGCAGGTCGCGGAGAAACGAACAGTCGTGCGTCATGCGGTAGCACTCGACGGCCTATGAAATAAACCTGTTCGACCGTCGGTGAAGAAACGGGGCCGCTCAGCCGTCCAGTTCCTCGACGACCGTCGCCGGATTCCCACCGACGACCGTGTTCTCCGGAACGTCGTCGGTCACTACGGCACCGGCGGCGACGACGGCCCCGTCGCCGACCGTCACGCCGGGGGTGATGACCGCCCTGCCGCCGACCCAAACGTCGTCGCCCATCGCCACCGGTTTTCCGTACTCCGGGCCTTGGACCCGCGTTTCGGCGTCGAGCGGATGCGTCGCCGTGTACACGTGGACGCCCGGACCGAGCCAGCAGTTTCGTCCCATCTCGACGGGGCACACGTCCAGAATCACGCAGTCGAAGTTCGCGTAGAAGCCGCTCCCGACATGGATGTTGTACCCGTAATCGCACCGAAACGGTGGTTCGACGTGCGACTGCTCCCCCGTCGAACCGAACAATTCCTGTACCAGCGGTTCTCGCGTCTCGGTTTCCGTCTCGTCCGTCGCGTTGAACCGTCGCGTGAGTTCCCGCGCCCGCCGTCGCTCGTCCGCGAGTTCCGGGTCGGCAGGGTCGTACAACTCGCCCGCCAGCATCTTCTCCTTCTCGGAAACCATCGTCCGAGTCGCTTTCTCGCCGACGCACAAAAATCATCCTTCGGTTCCAGTCGTCGCCCGACCCCGATTATCGGTCGAATCCCGATACGTCGGCGTCGATGGCTTTCCGCCGACCGTCCAGTACGGAGAACCGCTCGTCCCGACGCCGTTCCAACCAGTGCAGGAGGCGTTCCGCCCAGTCGAGTTTCCGCCGCTTCATCGAATCGACGCTCGGGTCGTCGAAGTCCCATCCGGGGAAGACCAGTTCGCCCGCCCCGAAGTGGTCTGCGAGGAACGCCGCCCGGTCGCCGTCCGTGAACCCGCCGAAGTTCTCGACCGCCTCCCGCGGTTTCGCTTGCGTCGTCGCCAATACGTTGTCCGCGTCGAACGTGGCGACGTAGGTTCGAATCGCGGGGATGTTGTCCCCGTGTGCGTGTGCCGCGACCGGAACCCCCCGTTTGCTCAATTCGCGGGCCGTCTCGGGGTTCTTGTCGAGGTCCGTCACCATGCAATCCACGTCGATTCCGGCGTCGAGGAGGACGTCGGTCGCCGTCGATGCGGCGAACACGACGTCCGCCGCCCGAGCCACGTCGAGTTCGTCCGCGAGCGACGGAGCGGCACCGGCGACGGCGACGGTGCTCCCCGAAACGGAATCGAACCGAGCGTGGTCGAACGGGAGCGCGAAGTCGGCGAGCACGTCGCGGGCGTGCTCGTCCCGGTCGCGGGAAAACCCGAAATCGGAGAGGATGGCGCGATAGGTCGGTTCCCACTCGGCGAACTTCACGAGGTACCTCCGAACCGACGCCATCGCGTCATTGGCGTTCCCGACCGAACGCGTGGCCGATGACGGCGGCGTCGCGCGTCTCCGCCACGTCGTGCGTTCGGATGACGTCCGCGCCGCGTTCGACCGCCAGCGCCGTCGCGGCGAGGCTAGCCGGAAGGCGCTCTTCCGTGTCCCGTCCCACCACGTCGCCGATGAAGTTCTTTCGATTGATGGAGACGAGGATGGGACGGCCCAGTTCTCGGAACTCGCCGAGTCGGTGGAACGTCTCCCGGTCGTCGGCGAGCGTCTTCGCTTCACTCCACCCGCCGAACGCCGGGTCGAGGATGGTCTTGTCCGTCAGCGGTTCGGACGCCAGCGCGTCGTAGATGTCGTCCACGCGTTCGATGGCACCCGGACGGGTCAAATCCGGCGGGCTAGCCATCTTCACGACCGCGGCGTCGTGTCGCTCACAGACCGTCGCCATCTCCGGGTCCGCGAAGCCACAGATGTCGTTTACCATGTCGAACCCGCCCGACAGCGCCTCGTCAGCGACCTCGGCGTAGCGGGTTTCGATGGAGAAGACGGGATTCCCTTCGACGAGTTCGATGGTTTCGAGGGCGATACCAAGTCGGTCGAGTTCCTCCTCGGCGGACAGCACGTCGAAGCGTTTGTTCGCCGACTCCAGACCGACGTCCACGATGTCCGCGCCTTCTCCGACGAGTTCTTCGTCCACGTACTCCGCGGCGTCAGCCGGGTCGTCGTACACGCTCGGGTCGTACGGCGACTCCTCGCTGACGTTCAACACACCCATAATTCGCGGCGGATGTTCCGGCCCGATGCCAAGTCCCGCGGCGACAACGTTCTGCATACCAGAAATAGGGGGAACGAAGGGATAAAAATCGGCCCTTTCAGTGCAGGTCCGCGGCGGTGATATCCTCGCTCCAGTACAGTTCCCCTTCGTATTCGATCGGCATCGACTGCTCGCACACCCCCGCCTCGAACTCGTCCGCCGTCATCTCGAACGTGGTGTGCGATTTGGGCGCTAAATACAGTTTGGCGTCGTCGTCCCAGATCGACCCGCTCATCGACCCGGCGCTGTAGCGCGGTATCCTGTACGGTTTCAGCCGAACGGTGTAGATTCCGTCACGGATGTCCTCGATGTGGACCATCGAAGTGGTGCCCGAAAACGGAAGACAGAGACACATTCCGCCGTCGCCGATAGTCACGTACCGGTCACCTAGCAGCGTCTGTGACTGTGCGATGGAGAGCGCGGTTCGAAACGAGAGCGCCGACCCGAGTCCGCGAGCGAGCAAGCAGCCCATTTTGGTGGCCGGTTCGTTGGGCACTTCGGAGAGCGTGGCAACGCCCGCACGACTGCCTTTCTCCACCAGCGTGGCCCCCTGTTCGTAGGAGCGACAGGCGTTGAGCAGGAACGATTCGACGTTCACGGTGTCGAGCGTTCTCGTGTCGAGCACGCCGTCGACACACTCGATTCCGTCGTGGTTGACGTGACCGATGTAGTGAAGGAAGTCAACCTCCGTGGCGAACAGGGACCGAAGTTCGTCCGTCGTCACGTCGTACGCGATATCGACCTCGTGGCATGTCGAATCCCCGAACTAATAGCGCTCTCGTACTGTTCCCTCGGCTTTCATCATCGGGTCGTTACAGACGATTTGGACGTGAATCGTCGAGCAATTCGACGTCTCGGAATCGACGCGACGACGGTAGGATTCGACCGTCGCTTTGTTACTCCCCATCGGAACGCCGTCGCCGACCCAGACGTGTTCTATCGTCTCCACCGGTTCCGGGCTCACGGGCCGCGTTTCGAGCGGCTCACTCGTTTCCGCCCGGGGGCTTCGACAAAAGTCGGTTATCTCCGTCGGTTGCGTCTCGACGCGGCTCGCTGTCGTCGGCGTTGGACATCGAATCAGCGGGAGCTCGTCGGCGACGAACGGAAGCACGTCGGCGTTTTCCGCCGACGGAACGATGTCCATGGTCAGATGCCACGGCGGTAGAACGGACTCGATGGCGTCGAACGGCACGGACAGATACGCGTCCAACTGTTCCGCGAGCGATTTCGCATACAGGTCGGCGAAGTCGAACTCGACGAGGGGTTCGACCTGCTGGCGCTCGTAGACCGGGACGTTGTAGAACCCCTCCTCCCGGATGACACAATCGAAGAAGAAGACGTGCTGAAACACGCGGGAAACCTCGGCTTCGAACCCGTCGAAGCCCCCACCGCTCGCTAACGAATACTCGCCCACCGGGGTTTCGAGCCTCGGGGTGTCGCCGGGAACCACCTCGGCACCCAGATAGTGCGCGAGCGACGTGGCGGCGTAGACGTACCGTCGTTCCGGCGGGAGCACCAGTCGAACCTCCGAGTCGGGACGGGTGATGTGCGAGGGGACGGAAAACTCCTCCCCGCGTTCGATGAACGGCGGGTGACCGCGCAAACTGGGAAACGACCGCTCGGGCGAGAGCGTCTTCAGTGCGGACCCGAACAGCGAAACGGCCCGCATCACGTCCTCGATATCGTCCGTGACGGTTATGGTTCCCGCCGGTGACTCGTTGAGCGACCGACAGCCGATGGAAATCGTCCGTTCGGCGTCTAGTTCCACGCACATCGAGCCGTCCCGCTCTCGGATGGTGAGGTCACAACCGACGCGGATGTAGATTTTCACCGCGGTGGACGGCAGTTCGAGGTATTCGACGGGTTCCGAGGACTGCCACCCGTCGCCGGACGGGAAAACCTGCTCGGCGACTCCTTCCGGGGAGTTCCAGACGTTGAAATCGATACGCTCGGGAATTTCGAGTTCGCTCGTTCGGAATTCGACGGCGGAGTCCAACGGAACGACGAAATCTTCCGTCTCACCCGGGCGGAGCGAAACCGGGGATGGGGTCAGAAAGACGAAGCTCCCCTTGTCGATGGGGTCCCAAATTCTGACCCCCGGCGCGTCGGGGTTGGATTCGAACGTCGGTACGCCGAGCGGCTCTTCGGTGTCCCACTCGAAACTCATAGTCGAACCCAGTTGGTCGTCTGGCCGTATTCCGGGATGTGCCAGCGTTGTTCCGGAACCAGCCCGTTCGTCTGTCGGAGTTCGACGCGCGCGTCGAACAGCGGCGTGAGTTCCTGCACCACCGGATTCGAATCGGGTACCGGAAGATGGTAGTGTGCCATCCCGGAGACCCCCCGGACGAGGGCCGTGACGGTTCTGAGGAACTGCTCGACCGTCTCCTGCTTACACTGTTCGAGCGGTTTGATGAGCGAGTCGAACGAAAGCCGTAACTCGGACGTGGACAGCCCGTCGGCCCATTCGTCGAAGAAGCTGACGGCGGTAACGATATCGCCCCGGAGTTCCCGTAGTGACTCCTCGGAAGAGACCATAACGCCCGGTTGCGACGGTGCCGCCATCGACCGCGAAGCCGCGCGCTCGTCATCGCCCCAATCGATGACCCAGACGTCCGGGTCGTCGGCGTTCGTCCCGCCGGGGAGCTTCGAGTTCGCGTACCGGGCCACGGTGTCGGTGAGGACGAGGATGCGTTTCCGTTCCTCGGTGGACGCTCCCAACAGTTGCATCGTCGTCCTGTTCGTCGTCGTCTCAGAGACTCGACCGGTGACGAGGATGTTACAGCCCCGCCGTTTGAGATCGGAGAGAACGTCGTGGAACTTCGGCGAATCATCCCCACCACGGAACGAAATCTCTGCAGAACGCATTGTTTGATACGAGGTTCGGGTGAAAGATGATAAACATTCGGATGGGTAGTGGAGCGGTCAATCGGCCATCTCGGCCCTTCACCTCCGTCACGTCTCGAATTGCTCCCGTTTGCTCGACGACCAGTTCGAGACCGGTGTCGATGCGTTCGCACGCCCCGCAGACATGCTCTTTTTGTCCTTCCGGTCGCTACGGGAACGTGATGGGTAAAGTGAGCATCGGACTTCGCGGGTGGCGATTCGACGAGGAGGAGGTGTTCACCGAGAACGGTGAATACCGACCGATGGACGACATGGACGAGGACACGCGGACGCGGCTCTTTCGGCTGTCGGCGCTCGTGGGGTCCCCGTGCCACGCCTGCTGGTTAATACACGGCGACGAGAACATCACGATGTGTAACGAGATGGAAGTCGTCTACGGCGAACCGCTGGCGGAGGTCGGCGTCTGCTCGGACCACGAGACCGACTTCCTCTACTGGTACTTCGAGGAGGGCGGCGACCGGTTCCGCGGCGAGGAGGAACTGCAGGACGAGTTCCTCGAATGGTTCGCCGACGGCGGGCGCGCGCCGGACGGGTACGAAGGGATGGAACACGTGGATACCGACCCGGACGACCTGCCGGAACCGCCGGAGGCCGACCAGAGCGAACTGAACGTAGACCTCCCCGATGAGGAACAGGAGCGAATCGACTTGCGGGACGTGGACATGTCCCGAGAGTATCCGAAATGAAACCCGCGGTCGCCATCGTCGAACCGAAGACGCCCGGCAACATCGGGACCATCGCACGCGCGATGAAAAATTTCGGAATGGACGACCTGAAACTCGTGAATCCGCCGGAGTTCGGCCGCGACAGCGAGGCCTACGGCTTCGCTGGACAGGCCCGCGAGGACGTACTGCCGAACTACGACGAGGTGACGTTCGACGAGTTGGTCGAGAACTACCACACCGTCGGGATGACGGCGACGACGAACGAGGACGCGAGCCACCACGTTCGGTTCCCGTTCGAGACGCCGCGCGAACTCGCCGAAAGTTTGCGGGACGTGAAGACCGATACCGTCCTCATCTTCGGCCGGGAGGCGAACGGCCTGACGAACGAGGAACTCTCGCGCATCGACGAGGTGTGTTCGATTCCCGCCAGCGCGTCGTACCCCGCGCTGAACCTCGGACAGGCGGCGACCGTCACCCTCTACGAACTCCGAACGCTGACGGTCGAGGAAACCCAACTTCCGGACGTCTCGCGGGAGCGTGCGGACGAAGCGGAAATAGAGGGGTTTTACGGAGCGTTCGCCGACCTGCTCGAAACCGTCGGCCAGCCGACCGAAAAACACGAGAAGAACATGCGGATGATTCGGCGCATTTTCGGCCGCGCGCATCCCACCGGCAGGGAAATCGCGACGTTGCGAGGAATCGTTCGACGGGCGAACGAGCGGGCGTCGGCGTCGAATACGCACCGAGCGACCCGCAACGATAAGTAACTTCTTTATATTCTGTCGATAAAGTAGGGTGTAGCGATGCTTCCCGCCCTCCAATTTCATTCCCTCCCGCTCGGGACGCAGTTTACCCTCCTCGTCGCTGTACCGAGCGTTCTCGTGATGTTCGTCGGCAAGCAAGTGTTCTTGCCGGAGGAACGACTCACGACCCTCCTCCGAGACTTCCTCAAGACCGACTGGAAATACCTCGGCGTCGCGTGGGTCGTCACCCAGGCCGTCAACAGCGTCGCGCTCCACTTCCACGTGGGACGGACCTTCACCGGGTTCGTCTACGCCATCGAAGGCGCGACCGTCGCCACGTTCCAAACCGTGGCCTCGCAACCGCTCACACTCGCGTTTACCGCCGTGTACCTCGTGGGCTTCCCGTTCGCCGTGCTCTTCACGTACTTCAAACTGAAGGCCCACGACGAGGAGGAGGCACACCGCTACGCGCTGGCGTACGTCATCCTCGTCACGCTGGCGGTTCCGTTCTTCGTCCTCTTCCCGGTGAAGGTGTCGTCGCTGTATCTGACCTCGGTACAACCGCTGATGTACCAACTCAGCCCCGCCATCCAGTACGGCATCTTCTCGACGGATACGCTGGTGAAGGCATTCCCCAGCCTCCACACCGGTCTGTCGGTACTCGCGGCCCTCTATGCTCGAAAAGCCGATACAGCGTACGCCTATACGATGGCCTTCCTCTCGACGGCTATCGTCGTGTCCACGCTCTATCTGGGCGTCCACTGGTTGACCGACGCGGCCTTCGCCCTCGTCCTCGTCGCCTGTGCGTACACGCTTTCGCGCCAGTTCAGCGAACCGCGCTGGTCGGTCGTCTCGCGCGAGGCACTCGCGGCAGTTCGCCGCACGACCAACCGATAGCGTCGCGCCGCGCGACGGGCCGCTACCCCTTTTAGGCTGTCACTCATCCATCCAGCCGTGCGGTTGATACAACTCCTCGTCGAGGACGAGCGATTCGACGCCAAACGCGCTGAATAGAAACGAGAGCGACTACGCCTCGAAGACGACCGGTGCGCCGTCCCGAACGTCGAACGCCGCGCGTTCACCGCGCGAGACCGGCGATTCGCGGCCCTGCATCACGACGCGAACGTCCGACAGGGATTCCGAGTCGGGTTCGACGATGTAGTTCGTCTGGTCGCCTTGGAAGTAGCGCTCGACGATTCGTCCCTTGACGGGTCCGTTACCGTCCGTGAGGACGAACTCCTCGGGTCGAATCGAGACGGTGACGGGGCCGTCGCGGACGCTTTCCTCGGCGACGAACGAGAAGTCCCGGTCGATATCGACCGTCGTCGCGCCGTTTTGGGTTCGCGCCTCCCCGTCGAAGAGGTTGGTGTCGCCGATGAAGTCGGCGACGAAGGGGCTGGCGGGGTTGCGATAGATGTCCTCGGGCTTGCCGACCTGTTCGATGGTGCCGTCGTTCATCACGGCCATCCGGTCGGAGAGCGTCATGGCGACCTCCTGGTCGTGGGTGACGTAGAAAAAGGAGCCTTGCGTCTTCTCGTGAATCTTCCTGAGTTCGACCTGCATCTGCTTGCGGAGTTTCCGGTCGAGGCTCGACAGCGGTTCGTCGAACAGGAGGACGCTGGGTTCGTTGACGAGGGCACGGGCGAGGGCGACCCGCTGTTGCTGGCCGCCGGACAACTCGTCGGGACGGCGGTCCTCGTAGCCGCCCAGATTCACGAGTTCGAGGTAGTCGCTCACTTTCCGTTCCCGCGTCGTCGAATCGATGCCCGCCTTCTTCAGGCCGTAGGCCACGTTCTCCCCGACGCTCATGTGGGGGAACAGCGAGAGGTGCTGGAAGACGAGGTTGGTGTCCCGAGCGTTGGGGGGACGCCGGTCATGTCCTCGCCGTTGAGCGAGACGCGTCCTTGCGTCGGCGTCTCGAAGCCGCTAATCATGCGGAGCGTGGTCGTCTTACCGCACCCGGACGGACCGACGAGCGAGAAGAACTCCCCACGCCGGATGGTGAAATCGATGCTCTCGACCGCCGTCACCTCGTCGTACTCCTTTCTGACCGCCTGCAGATCGATGAGGACATCGTTATCATCTACCATGTGCTACCCACTCTCAGCACTTGCTATAAACTTACTGGGGAAACTTAGGTAATTACTGCAGTAGTATTAATTATTAATTGCCGAGTAACGGTTATGTGCCGAAGAATTAATATCATGCGAATCCGTGATTTCCTCATGAGTATGGATGACAAAGACATGGGTGGCGAAAACATGACGAATAGTAGCACGGGGAGCGGTCGTCGAACGTTCCTGAAAGCCGCGGGAACGGCGGGTGCGGTCGGAATGACCGGTCTCTCGGGATGTCTCTTCAGCGGCGGTGGCGGAAGCGGTGGCGGTAACACCATCAACATCCTCACGTGGGAGGAGTACGCGGACCTGAAAAAGGAAATAGAGGATCGCTTGGACGTGACCGTCAAATTCACCAAATCCACGTCCTCTTCGAACATGTTCACCGGGTGGAAGTCCGGGAAGGACGAACAGTTCGACATCGCGGTTCCGAACAACAACTACGTCCCGAAGATGATGGACGCGGGACTCGTGGAACCGGTACCCGACGACATCGTGAAAAACAAGTCCGACATCTACGACACGTTCAAGGGATTCAGTGAGAACCAGTTCACGAAGGACGGCGAGCAGTACGGCGTCCCCATCCGATTCGGCTGGTACGGCTACTCCTACGACTCGCGCAAGATTCCCGAGGACCACGAACAGAGCTACGACGTGCTGTTCAGTGACGAGTACAAGGGAACCGACCTGAACGGGAAGGTCGTCATGTACGACAACCACTTCAAGGCGATGAGCGCGACGGCGCTGTACCTCGGCTACAAGAAGGCCTTCGAAGGCGACAAAGTGACCCTTTCGGAAAAGCAGATACAGAAGGTCAAAAAGACGCTCATCGAGCAGAAGCCGAAGCTACAGGGGTACATCGCGGCCGACCCGACGTACATCAAATCGTTCAAGCAGGGCAACTTCCTCGTCGGGCAGTCCGGCCGCAACGAAATCGTCGAGATGTGGTCGAACGGCACCGAGTGGCCGAAGATGGCGACGCCGAAGGAGGGGTCGCTCGCGTGGTTCGAGTCCGCCGTCGTCTCGAAGAAGTCCGAGAACAAGGACCTCGCGTGGAAGGTGATAAACGAGTTCATCGCGCCGAAACTCGGTGCCGACCTCGCCAAGGCGGGCTACTCGCCGAGCTGTAACCCGAAGACGCAGGAACACCTCTCGAAGGAACAGAACGACATGTTCGGGTCCATCAAGCCGTCACGCTTGGAGGACTTCATCCCGTTCAAGGCCGTCGAGAACGAGGACGCGTGGCAGAACGCGTGGGACGAAGTGAAAACGGCATAACCACCCACAATGTCTTCCGATACTTCAGGGTCCAAACGCCAAGCAGTCATCAGTGCCTTCGCCTCGCAGAAGCGAACGCTCGGCTTCACGCTCAGTCCCAGCCTCCTCTGGCTGTTACTCCTGTTGATGGCGCCGCTGACGTTCATGGTGGTCATCAGCTTCATGAGCATCAACGACGCCTACGAAATCGTCTGGCAGCCGACGATGGCCAACTACTCGGGGCTGTTCACGGGGAGCGGTCCGTTCTGGGAGACGCCGTTTTTCCACTCGCTCATGCTCTCGTACGCGATTGCGGGCATCACCACAATCCTCTGTCTGGTGATGGCATTCCCGCTCGCGTACTTCCTCGCCCGTCGCGGCGGCCGAACGTTCAAGGTAATCATCTTCCTCGTGCTGTTGCCGTTCTTCACGATGTACCTCGTGCGTGCGTACTCGTGGTACCTCATGTTCGGCCCGAGCGGCGTCATCAACCGAACGCTGCTGAAAATCGGCATCGTGAACGGTCCCATCGGACTGTTCAATTACGGCATCCCGGCCATCGTGGTCGGCCTGGTGCACGCCTACTTCCCGTACATGCTCCTCTCGCTGTACGCGAGCATGGAGGGGCTGGACTTCTCGCTCGTCGAGGCGGCGCGCGATTTGGGGGCGTCCCGGACGGGAACGCTTCGTGACGTCATTCTGCCGCTGACTCTACCGGGAATCATCAGCGGAAGCCTGTTCGTGTTCGTCCCCGCGCTCGGCGCGTTCATCACGCCGCGGTTCCTCGGACAGGGGAAGGTGTTGATGGTCGGGCAACTCATCGAGGGACGAATCACGGGACAGTACGCCATCGACTACGGAAGCGCGGCGTCGATGTTCATCGTCGTCTCCATCGTGGTCGCCTTCGCGCTCGCGTTCCGCTACGTCACCATCGAAGAGTTGGGAGGTGTCTGAGATGGCTACCGAAACCGGAACCACGACGGAGCGAGCCGACGAGTCGAGCGAATCGCCGACGTTCGGACACGAGCGGAGACAGCGACTGCTCCGCCGCGGCCTGTACGTCATCGTGGGACTGCTGTTGGTGTTCCTGTGGATACCGCTGGTCGCCATGATGTTCCTCTCGTTCGCCGTCAACTCCAGCACGTTTTTCCCGTTCCAAGGGTTCACGTTCGCCCACTACACGGCGACGTTCGCCGACGGGTCGCTGATGACCGCGCTGTTGAACAGCGTCCAAGTGGCGACGTTCTCGGCGCTGATAGCGACGGTCCTCGGCGTGCTGGCGAGCTTCGCCCTCGTCCGCTACGATTTCCCGCTCAAGGAGCTGTACCGGACGTTCGGCATCCTCCCGATGGTCATCCCGGGCGTCGTGTTGGGCATCGCGCTCATCATCTACTTCCAGACTGTTCTCGGGATGACCATGGGACCCATCACGCTCATCCTCACCCACAGCATCTACGGCTTCCCGTTCGTCCTGCTGATGGTGACGGCCCGCCTCTATACCTTCGACAGGTCGTTGGAGGACGCGGCCCGCGATTTGGGGGCCGACCCGCTCACGACGTTTTGGGACGTGACGCTCCCCATCGTCGCCCCCGCCATCGGTGCCGGGTTCCTCTTTGCGTGGATTCGATCGTTCGAGGACTTCATCCGGGCGCACTTCGTCGGTGGCACGATGAACGTCATCACCGTGTCGATGTACTCGATGATAAAGTACGGAACCGCGCCGAAGATGAACGCCATCTCGACGTTCATCGTCTTCGTCATCGCCGTCGCGCTGGCGGTGGCGATGAACGTCGGCAACGTCACCGGCTACGTGGCCGGGACGGGCGGCGGAGAAGAAGAGTAGCGACCCGATTTCTCTTCAGGCGTGCTTTTGGATTTCCTCGCGCAGAAGCTGACTCACGAGGTCGCCGTCCGCCTTCCCGCGAAGGCTTCCCATGCACTCGCCCATCAGCCCGGAGAAGGCACCCATTCCCTCCTCTTCGACCTGTTCTTCGTTGCGCTCGACGACTTCGACCACCGCTTCGCGGACCTCCTCGTCGCCCACGCCGGAGAGCCCCGCCTCTTCGACGGCCTCTTCGGCGGAGAGGTCGGGGTTTTCTGCCAGCAGCGTCATCACGTCGTTGACGCCCTCCTTCGCCAACTCGCCGTCGGTGACGAGCGCGATGACGCCGAGGAAGTGCTCGTCGTCGAGGTTTTCGACCGGCACGTCGTCGCGCCGGAGTTCCGTCACCGTGCTCTCGACCAGTCCGGCGACGAACGTCGGGTCGGCACCGGTTTCGACCGCCCGCTCGAACAGCGCCATCCGGCGGCCGTAGGCGACCTGTTCCGCGAGTCCCGCGCCGAGCGAGAACTCGGACTGGTAGCGTTCGACCTTCTCGGTCAGCAGTTCGGGCGTCTCGACCTCCGTCGGGTCCAAATCGACCGGCGGAACGTCGGTTTCGGGGTACATCCGCGCCGCACCGGGGAGCGGACGGAGGTAGCCCGAGGTGCCGTCCTCGTTCGCGCCGCGGGTCTCCTCGGGGACCTCTTCGATGGCGACTGCCGCGCGCTCCGCGGCGGCCTCGATGGCCCCGTCAGCGACCTCGGGGCTGGCGGCGACGATGGCGACTGCATCCTCCTCGTCCGCGTCCACCGCGTCTCGGAGCGCATCGACTTCCTCCTCCGTGACGCCGTAGGCTGGCAGTTCGTCGGTGTGGAAGATACCGCCAGCACCGTGGCGCTTGGCGTGGTCCGAGAGTTCCGTCCCGAGGCGTCGGTCG
>NZ_MEIH01000316.1:0-7385 GCF_001723155.1 Haladaptatus sp. W1 | reverse complement strand
CGGATGCGAACTCGCGCAGGGCTGTGACGTGCGCATCGCACACGAACGTGCGAAACTCGGCAACCGAGATCAACCTCGGCATCATGCCCGGCGGCGCGGCACGCAACGACTCGCGCGGTTTGGTCGGTGAGGGGCAGGCCATGCGGTTGATTCTCTCCGGGGAAATCATCGACGCGGAGGAGGCATACGACATCGGGCTCGTGGACGAAGTGTGCGCCGACGACGAGTTCGAGGACCGCGTGTACGAACTCGCGGACGGATGGCCGACAAAAGCCCGACGGCGCTCGAACTGGCGAAGAAGGCGGTCAAAGCAAGCAGTCGGATGGACTTGGAGGCGGGCATCGAGTACGAGGCCGAACTGTTCGCCCTGTTGTTCGCCTCCGAGGACAAAAACGAGGGTATCGACGCCTTCCTCGAAGACCGCGACCCGAGTGGCAAGAGCGGTAGTTACGGCCCACCGATGAGCGTCGCTCGCTCGCGGTAGGTTTCGAACACGTCTTTCGCCCACGCCATCGCGTCGGAGGTGTCGTTCGTGAGGAGACCGCGGAGTTCACCCGGTCGTCGTAGACGACGAGGCTGACGCCATCCCGTTTCCTTCGGTGACGATGAGACCGAACGGAAGCGTCGTGTCTAGCTCCCAAATCGAGACCTGGTTCGACGCCAGTGCTTCGTTCAACCGCTCGCCGTAATCGGTGATGAGATATTCGACGACCGGACGTTCGAGCACCAACTCGGCGGCCATCCCTCACCGACGGTGCGGTCGTGAAACAGTTCGACGTACTGCGGAAGTGCGACGGGCGAGATACCCAACACCCGGTCGGCATCGGAAACCATCTCCTCGAAATATCGGAGAGGATGGTTCGGTGCGTGTCGTTCGGCGAAAATCGTCGTGGCGTCTTCGACGAGTTCGATGGACACCCTCGAATCGTTCGGAGAACCGAGAGCAGTTCTCGGGTTCGATTGACGTCCTCGGCGACGCTTCGAAACGCGCCGTACTCGGATTCGAGCATCCGCCCGCGAGGGTCAACGCGAGACCCTCGTCGGTTCGTTCGACGAGTTCGTACTCGTGGAGTTCCCGAACCGCTTTGTAAACCGTCGAGCGGGACACGTCGAGTTCGTCCCTGAGATGTCGTTTCGGTATCGGCCCCGACGCGAGAGCGGTGAGAAATCCGGCACGCTTGACGACTGTCGAAAGCAACACGTCCGGACGCTCACCAGAATCGTTCATACTCATCCATCGATTCTTCTCCTCCCTTAAAAAGGTGTTTTTAAAAAACAGTAACAATTATAAACATCGGTTAGTTTTCGAGACGGGTTTTCGACTTCGAACCTCGTTTGGTTAATTAAAGTAATAATCATCTAGTATTATTATTCAATCGTTCGGACTCGGTTCGGACACCGGTCCCCGCTACGTGTAGGCCCGACACTCCCCGTCGCCGGACTACCTGACTGCAAGGAGGGAGAAATGGTTACGAACACACATACGAACCACCACGACGACACATGCGTTTCATCGACAGCGGAACTGTTCTCGATCTACGGACACCATCGGCGACGTATCGCCCTCCGTTATCTGTTGGACCACGAGTGTCCGGTTTCGTTGGACGAACTCGCCACGTTCGTCGTCGAACACGAAGCCGTCTGCACTGACGACAGACGATGTGTGTCCATCGAACTGCACCACAATCACCTGCCGCGACTCGACTGCCATGGCTGCATCGAGTACGATATCGACACGAACACCGTGGAGCGCGCGTTCGACGACCCGACGCTCAAAACCGCCTTCGAACGTGCCACTGGTACGTTCGGGTGAATGTGAGGTGCGGCGGTAGAGGCCGCACCCGTCAGAAACACATTGCAGTACCGACTGCCTGCTGTGACAGTGAAAACACCGTCCGCAGGCGTTCTCGGGATGTGACTGTTAGGATATATGTCTTTGGTTAACAATCCGGAGTTGTCGATTTATACTGTATTTCTTCGGACATATAAGCGACCAGACGGGGGCACGAGCGCAAGGTTTAGGCGCACTTGTCGAGCAGTGTTCGGTATGGCGATTCACAGCGACTGGGGAGACTGGCTGCCACGCGCGGTCGAAGACGCGACGCCGGAGGGTTTCTCGCTCTGGTATCTCGGCTGTAACGGATTCATCCTGAAGGGGAGCGACGGAACGACGCTGTTCATCGACCCCTACGTCGGGACCGGTGACCCACCGCGAACGGTGCGAATGATCCCCGTTCCGTTCGACCCAGACGACGTGACGGAAGCGGACGCGGTGCTGGCGACCCACGAACACACCGACCACGTTCACGGGCCGAGTCAAGCCCCCATCCTCGAATCGACGGGCGCGACGTTCTACGCGCCGGACGACAGCCTCGCCGTCGCGCGCGACGACGAGAAGTGGACCGAGGAGTGGGACGTTTCTCCCGACCAATTCGAAGCGGTCGAGGAGAGCGACACCTTCGAAGTCGGCGAGTTCACCGTCCACGTCGAACCCGCTCACGACGACGACGCGACCCACCCCGTCTCCTACGTCATCGAACACGCGTCGGCCACGTTCTTCCACGGCGGCGACACCAAACCCGGCGACGAACTCGCCGCCATCGGCGAGGAGTACGACATCGACCTCGGCGTGTTGGCGTTCGGCTCCGACGGCTGGATTCCCGACAAGGAAACCCGCGAGCCGAAGTACACGAAATGGTACAGCGACGAAAACGAAATCGCCGCCGCCGCGGACGCCCTGCAACTGGACTGCCTGCTTCCGACCCACTGGGACATGTGGAAAGGACTGACGGCGGACCCGACCGCGCTCTACGACCACACGCGGAGTTACGACTACCCCGAGTCACTCGAAATCGTAGAAATCGGCGACCGCGTTGACCGTTAGTGCGAGTGGCCGGTCGCCTGCTCGAATGTGATGCCGATTCGGTCCTCGAACAGTTCTCGCGCCTTTTCCTCGATGGCAACGACGTCCTCGCTGGGTTCGCCCTGCGTGTGGTGAACGGCCGCGTGGGCCTGCTGGACGAACGAGACGATAGCCATGTCGCCGACGACCGTTTCGCGGGATTCGTCCTCTTCGCGGAGGAGGTCGATGAGTCCCGGCGGGAGTTCGATCTCGTCGCTGTTGCCGTCCGGTCCTTCGATGGTGTACGTTTCCGTTTCGACGGAGTCGGTATCTACCATACCTCCGCTTTGACGTGAAGCGTTAAGGGTCTGTGGATGCCGACTGCACCGCGACCGCGGGTTCAAATTTGTGTCCGTATCGGTACAAGCCATCCGTAACTTTTCTCGAACCAATTCGGTGGAATTCGTACCAAAGGCCACTTAACGCTGTATTCGGTAGGGAGTAGCGATGAATCTGAAGGAGAAAAATCTCTTTCGTACTATCGTGACACAACTACCCCCCGACCCGTCGTCACACGCACAATGGCATCGTTAGTTCTCGTCGTCGCCGTCGCGCTGACGGCATCGATGTTCATGTCGTGGACGGTGGGCGCGAACAGCAATTCGGCGCCCGTCGCACCCGCCGTCGGGGCGAACGCGCTGTCCGTCCTCCGCGCCGCGCTCTTGGTCGGGGTCGTCGCCGGACTCGGGGCCATCGTCCAGGGCGGGAGCATCTCCGAAACCATCGGGAAAGACCTCGTGACCGGCGTGACGATAACGCCGGTCGCGGCCGCGGCGGCCCTGCTGACCGCCGCGACGCTCATCACCATCGGCAACACGCGCGGCTATCCGATTCCCTCGGCGTTCGCCGTCACGGGGGCGATGGTCGGCGCGGGCATCTCGCTCGGCGGGGGGTTCGCCACGGACGAGTACGTCAGAATCCTCGCCTTCTGGTTCACGATTCCTATCGCAAACGCCATCATCGCCTACAGCGTCGCTCGGACGCTCAGAAGCGAGTCGGTACCGGAATCGGTCGGCATCCCTCTGTTGGCCGGACTGGTCGGCTACGCCGTCGCCAACATTCAACTGACGGTGACGCCGAAACCGAACGGCGCGCCGGGGTCCATCGCCCGTGCGCTCTCGACCGACTGGCACCTGCTTCCGGACCACGTTTTCGGAAGCTACACCCTCGGCATGGTCGTCATCAGCGTCGGCTTCGGACTCCTCGCCCTCCTCGCTACGCGATGGGCACTCACGGGTAACGAGGAGAAGGGAATCAATCGGTTTCTGGTCGTCCTCGGCCTCATGGTCGTGTTCACGAGCGGCGGGACGCAGGTCGGTCTGGCGACCGGACCGCTCGAATCCATCTTCGAAACGGACCTTCACCTGTCCCCGGTGTACCTCCTCGCGCTCGGCGGCCTCGGCATCCTCGTCGGCGCGTGGACCCGCGCACCGCGCCTGATTCAGGCCGTCTCACAGGAGTACGCGTCGCTGGGTCCGCGTCGGTCCATCGCCGCGCTCATCCCCGCCTTCCTCATCGCCCAACTCGCAATCGTCCTCGGTATCCCCATCTCGTTCAACAAGGTGATGATTTCCAGCATCGTCGGCGCTGGCTTGGCCGTTCGCTCGTCCGGGTCCGGCGGCGGCGTTTCGGCGTCCAAAGCGGGCTACACGCTCGGCGCGTGGGTGTTCTCGATGGTCGGTGCCGGACTCATCAGCTTCGGTCTCTATCGCGTGCTGACGATGATTCCCGGGTTCACGTGAGAGCTCACGAGACCAGTTGGTCGAGTATCTCCTCTTCTGCCGCCGCCGTCTTCATCTCCTCCCACGTCTCGAACTCCGTCGTCTCCGCGACGTAGCCGTCGAGACGGTCGTTCGGGAGTTCGTCCATGTCTCCCGCCTCGTCGAGGTCCCACGAACCTCCCCGATAGAACGCGCGAAACGAGTCGTACTGGGTGTGAGTTCGCATGAACTCCTTCGAGAAGAACTCGTCTGAGTCCACCCGTGTTCCCGCCTGTAACTCGAAGACGCGCTCCTGTGCTTCTTCGAGCCGCCCGTGAAGGGGGTCCAGTTCGGAGACGCGAAGGTCGAAGTCCATGCGGGCCACTACTCGCGTCCATACACTAAACGCTGTGGCTGGACGTTCACTTCGCGGAAAAACGTCGTGCCTCGAATCCTCGATCAGTCGTCGGAGGCCGCCGCACCCTCTTGGGCGGCGCTCGCCTCGCCGATTTCGGCCGTCTCCAGATAGTCGTCCGCGTCGAGGGCCGCCTTACAGCCCATTCCCGCGGCGGTCACGGCCTGCTGGTAGTGGTAGTCCACCACGTCGCCCGCGCCGAAGATGCCGGGCACGTCCGTCCTCGTCTGGTCTCCGCCTTTCCCGCCTTGCGTTCGGATGTAGCCTTCCTCGTCCAGTTCGACGCCCGTGTCTTTGAGGTAGCCCGTGTTCGGCGTGTGGCCGATTGCGAGGAACACCGCGCCGATGTCGAAGTCGAACTCCTCGGTTTCGGGGTCGTCGAGTTTCTCGGACGGCTTTCCGTCGGGATTTCGTACCATCGTCACGTGGTCCACGCCTTCCTCGGGCGAGCCGTGAATCTCGGTGACTTCGGTGTTCTTCATGACCTCGATTTCGCCGTCGTCGACCTTCTCCTGCAGGCGGTCCTGCCAGTAGTCCTCGGCGCGGAACTCCTCGCGGCGGTGGACGAGGTACACCTTCTCCGCGAACTTCGTCAGGAAGGTCGCCTCCTCGAAGGCGGCGTCGCCGCCGCCGACGACGATCATCTCCTCGTCGCGGAAGAACGCGCCGTCACAGGTCGCACAGGTCGAGACGCCGTAGCCCATCAGTTCGTCCTCGCCCGGAATCGAGAGCGTGCGGGCGCTCGCGCCGCTGGCCGCGATGAGCGCGTCGGTCGTGTACACGTCGCCGTTCGTGAGCTCGACGCGGAACGGACGGGAGGACTCGTCAACGTCCTCGATGATGCCGGTCCGCACGTCGGCACCGAAGCGTTCGGCCTGTTCCTGCATGTTGTTGATGAGTTCAGGTCCGCTGATGCCGTCGGGGAATCCGGGGTAGTTCTCCACGTCCGTCGTGAGCGTCAACTGCCCGCCGGGTTCGTCGCCCTGCAGGACGAGCGGGTCGTTGTTCGACCGGGCGGAGTAGATCGCCGCGGTGAGTCCCGAGATGCCGCTCCCCGAAACGATTACTTTCCGGTGTTCCGGGTCGGAATCGACGGTTTCACCGCCGTCGGCCAGCGCGAGGCCCAGCTTTTCGTCCAGCTTGCCTTCCTCTTCGAGCGCGCAGGTTTCGTCCCAGCCGCCTATGAGCTCGTCGTCGATGAACACTTCCGGGGCGGTTTTCCGCCCGTCGGCGCGTTCGACCATCTCCTCGAACAGCTCCTCGTCGCGGGTTACGTTGTACGTCTCGTACTCGACTCCTTTTCCGTCGAGGAGTTCTTTGGCCTTATCGCAATAGGAACAGTTCTCCTTGATGTACATCTCGACACGAGGCTCTTCGTTCATGGTGCAATATCACTCGTCGTCGTGTATTTACCTTGCGCTGTCTCCCGTCGTTTCCGGTTTCACCGTCGGACTCGCTCGAAGCTCTTACCTTCGCGCTCCGCCACGATTCGGCTATGCCCGCAGAGTTAGTCGAGAAGACGAACCGCTACGAACGCCTGCTGTCGGAGGCGCTCGACGCCGCCGAAATCGCCGCGCCGACGGACACCCCGATGGGCGAAGCGGCGGTGGACTGCCGGGAGATGGCCCGGTCGTATTTGGAGGACGGGCGGCACTTCAAGGACGAGGGCGATTTCGTCAACGCGCTGGCGTCGTTTTCCTACGGCCACGCGTGGCTCGACGCAGGGGCGCGCATCGGCGTCTTCGACGTTCCCCGAGAGGGACATCTGTTCACGGTGTAGGCCGCATACTGAATCAGTAGGGCGATGCGCTTACGTGGGCAGAGTGTTTCGGTTGGGGGTGATGGAGGGCGTCCTCTGGTACGTGCTCACCGGTACCCGTGGCGGAGCCAACCGCGTTCGGTTGGTCCGGGCCGTCGACGAGCGACCACGGAACGCCAACCAACTCGCGGAGGACTTGGACCTCGATTACAAGACGGTTCGTCACCATCTGGACGTCCTCATGGACAACGGAATCGTCGAGAACAGCGGCGACGAGTACGGTGCGGTGTACCTGTTGACTGACCGAGTGCGACAGCACTGGGAGACGGTCGAGGAGATAATCGGGAAGGTGGAATGAGTATGGCCGAATCTGGGAAAGCATATATGCGAACACGATTACAAAGGAGGGACGACGGATGGGAATCTGGATAGACGTCGCGCGGGTTTCCACGGCGCTCAACGTGGTGTTACTTCTCGGCTTGAGCTACGTGTGGCTCGACAACTACCGTCAGTTTCAGTCGAAACAACGCTCGGTCTGTCGGTGTTCTCCGTCCTGCTCCTCGCACAAAACGCGCTGGCGTTCTACATCTACTCGTGGGATAACTTGTT
>NZ_MEIH01000315.1:0-17961 GCF_001723155.1 Haladaptatus sp. W1 | reverse complement strand
GGTTTCGTCCCAGCCGCCTATGAGCTCGTCGTCGATGAACACTTCCGGGGCGGTTTTCCGCCCGTCGGCGCGTTCGACCATCTCCTCGAACAGCTCCTCGTCGCGGGTTACGTTGTACGTCTCGTACTCGACTCCTTTTCCGTCGAGGAGTTCTTTGGCCTTATCGCAATAGGAACAGTTCTCCTTGATGTACATCTCGACACGAGGCTCTTCGTTCATGGTGCAATATCACTCGTCGTCGTGTATTTACCTTGCGCTGTCTCCCGTCGTTTCCGGTTTCACCGTCGGACTCGCTCGAAGCTCTTACCTTCGCGCTCCGCCACGATTCGGCTATGCCCGCAGAGTTAGTCGAGAAGACGAACCGCTACGAACGCCTGCTGTCGGAGGCGCTCGACGCCGCCGAAATCGCCGCGCCGACGGACACCCCGATGGGCGAAGCGGCGGTGGACTGCCGGGAGATGGCCCGGTCGTATTTGGAGGACGGGCGGCACTTCAAGGACGAGGGCGATTTCGTCAACGCGCTGGCGTCGTTTTCCTACGGCCACGCGTGGCTCGACGCAGGGGCGCGCATCGGCGTCTTCGACGTTCCCGAGAGGGACATCTGTTCACGGTGTAGGCCGCATACTGAATCAGTAGGGCGATGCGCTTACGTGGGCAGAGTGTTTCGGTTGGGGGTGATGGAGGGCGTCCTCTGGTACGTGCTCACCGGTACCCGTGGCGGAGCCAACCGCGTTCGGTTGGTCCGGGCCGTCGACGAGCGACCACGGAACGCCAACCAACTCGCGGAGGACTTGGACCTCGATTACAAGACGGTTCGTCACCATCTGGACGTCCTCATGGACAACGGAATCGTCGAGAACAGCGGCGACGAGTACGGTGCGGTGTACCTGTTGACTGACCGAGTGCGACAGCACTGGGAGACGGTCGAGGAGATAATCGGGAAGGTGGAATGAGTATGGCCGAATCTGGGAAAGCATATATGCGAACACGATTACAAAGGAGGGACGACGGATGGGAATCTGGATAGACGTCGCGCGGGTTTCCACGGCGCTCAACGTGGTGTTACTTCTCGGCTTGAGCTACGTGTGGCTCGACAACTACCGTCAGTTTCAGTCGAAACACACGCTCGGTCTGTCGGTGTTCTCCGTCCTGCTCCTCGCACAAAACGCGCTGGCGTTCTACATCTACTCGTGGGATAACTTGTTGTCCGTTTGGTTCGCAACCAAGGTTCCCGCCCCCGCGTGGAAAGCGATGCTCGCGCTTCACGTCCTCGAATTTCTCGCGCTGGTGTTCCTCGCGTGGGTCACGTGGGACTGACCTCCTCTTCTCGACCGTTCCTCTCGGACTAGATGACCATTTATGCGTGTTTAGCCACCTCATAGCAGGAGTCCGGAGACCTACGAAACGTCCGTGACACCTCGAACGCGACGCCCGGTGGACGGTAAATCGGCGTTCTGGTGCATCCCTCGAATTCGAGACCCGCGCCAGTCGGCGGAGAGTTCACCGACGTGCGTTTGAAACCTATTTGGTGGATTCCGGTCGCATTGTGAAATCGATGCGGTGTTCGACAGGGGTAATTCACACGCCGTCGGCCTTCTCGACTCGCTGTCGAGCGAGTTTGACGACGCCCCGATAGAGGTCCCGGTGGACCGCCTCGTCGAATCCGAGGAGGTCCCGGACCACAAGCCGGTCGAGTTCGAGTCGGTCGGAACGACGCGCTCGAACGATACCGATTCCGGGTCGGAGGTTCCCAGTTCGTCGAAGATGGACGCGATGGGACGGGCACCAAGTTGCTCGAACCGCGTCTCGATATCGGCTTTCAACTGGTCATCGACGGCATTCGGCCGCGGAATCGGTGTCCTTCTGTGGTCATCGGTCGCGATGTCCAGCGCGCCCTGCCCTGACGACGGTGATGTCGAGGTTCTCCCGAACCGCCACGGAGAGTTCTTGCATCGTCATCTGGAAGGAACCGTCGCCGTCGATGCAGACGACCTGCTGGTCGTCGTCGGCCGCGAACCGAGCGCCGATTGCGGCGGGTAGACCGTAGCCCATCGTTCCCAGACCGTGACTGGACACCCACGTTCGCGGACTGCGGTACGTCCAGAACTGCGCGGCCCACATCTGGTGCTGGCCGACGCCGGTCGTGACGATGGCGTCGTCGTCCGTCGCCTCGTCCAGCGCCTCGACCACAAACTGCGGTTTCAGCGGTTCGTCTTCGGGCGTGTCGTAGGTCAGGGGGAACTCTTCCTTCCACGACGAGCACTGCTCGCGCCACGCGCCCCAGTCGTTCGTATCCTTGGGCGACACTTCCGCATCGACCTGTTCGACGACCGTCCCCGCGTCGCCGATGAGCGGATAGTCCGCGTGGACGTTCTTCGAAATCTCGGCCGGGTCGATGTCGATGTGAACGACCTCCGCCTCGGGCGCGAAGGTGTCCACGCCGCCGGTCAGTCGGTCGTCGAACCGACAGCCGACGGCTATCAGCACGTCACAGTGCGTGACGGCCATGTTTGCGTAGCCGGTGCCGTGCATGCCCGCCCACGACAGACAGAGGTCGTGGTCCTCGGGCATCGATCCGATGGCGGGCATGGTCGTCACGACGGGAATGCCGTGCTCGGTGGCGAACTGCCGCGCCTCCTCGCACGCATCGCCCTTGACCACGCCGCCGCCGAACAGGAGCAACGGTTTCTCCGCGCCCTCGACGGCTCGCGCCGCGGCGACGACGGCATCGGACTCCGCTTCCGTTTGCGGCGAGTAGGTGTCCGGCGTTTCCGTGCGGCCGGGGTCGGCGTCGGTCTCGGCGAGCGTCGCGTCCTTCGGCAGGTCCACGAGCGTCGGCCCGGGGCGGCCCGTCTCGGCGAGCGCGAACGCCTCGCCGACCATATCCCCAACCGTGTCCGCGTCGCCCGCGAAGTAGTTGTGCTTCGTGATGGGGCCGTGACGCCCGTCGTGTCCGTCTCCTGGAAGGCGTCGGAGCCGACCATGCCGGAGGGAACCTGTCCCGTCAGGGCGACCATGGCGTCGGAGTCCATGTTGGCGTCGGCGATGCCCGTGACGAGGTTCGTCGCCCCCGGCCCGGACGTCGCCAGACAGATGCCCGGTTCGCCCTTGACGACGCCGTACGCATCCGCCGCGTGGGACGCGCCCTGTTCGTGGGCCATCGTCACGTGGTGGATGTCCGAGTCGAACAGCGCGTCGTAGACGGGCATGATGGCCCCGCCCTGCACGCCGAACATGGCTTCGACACCGGCGGCCTCCAGCGTCGAGACGAGCGACTGTGCGCCCGTTGTGGGCTCGTCCGCGGTCGGCTCGGTCGTCGCGTTCGGTTCGTTCGGTTCGTTCGAATCGGTCGTCGTCGATTCGGTCGGTTCCTCCGTGGGTTCCGTGGCGTTCGCTTCCCCTCGTCCGCGTCGTGGGAAACGGGGGGACCGTGCGTTCGCTCACGAATCCGTCACCTCGGTTCGGTCGGTGTTCGTCGGTCGATACTGGTCTGATTGCGGTCGTGTGCCTGTCATCGATATGCGCGTATGCGTCGTGCTGTTGGGTTGCGATTCGTTCCGGTTCGGTGGTGAGAAGAGGTGAGGGGTAGCTAGACCCCTACAATAATGCGTACGCGCTCCACGGCCGCAACGCTCGACGCTTGCGAACCGCGGGTCGAACGTCGTCGTGGCATCTGTGTTAACACCATTCGAGGTGCAACAGAAATAGCCCTTACGTGCCGGGCAATTCTTGCGCGGTCGGGGTGGCCGCGGCTCACGGTGGGTGGGAAAGCGGCGGAAGGCCATGGTTACGCGTTCGCCTCCTCGCTAGAATCGACGCCCAGTTCGCGGGCGAATCGTTGTACGTCGCTCACCGTCACGCGGTTTTTCTCCGCGCCGCGGTCTTTGACCCGGCGCGTAATCTGTCGGACCTCGGCGTCGGTCGGGGCGAACCCGGACTGACGGAGGTGTTTCCGTACCGCGTGGGTCCCGGTGTGTTTGCCGAGGACGAACTCGCGTCGCGCCCCGACCATCTCCGGTTTCATCACGCCCGTCTCGAACGTGTCGCTGTTCTCGATGACGCCCGCGGCGTGAATGCCGCTCTCGTGGGCGAACGCGTTCGCGCCCACGACCGGTTTGTTCACCGGAACGTCCACCGCGCTGTACTCCGCTATCATGTCCGACAGCTCGGTGATGCGTTCCGTGTCGATTCCGGTATCGACGCCGTAGACGCTCTCGACGGCCATGACGACCTCCTCGAACGCCGCGTTTCCGGCGCGTTCGCCGATGCCGTTGACGCTGACCTGCACTTGGTCCGCGCCCGCCTCGACTCCGGCGATGGCGTTCGCGGTCGCCATGCCGAAGTCGTCGTGCGTGTGCACGTCGATGCGAGCGTCGGTGTGCTCTCGGACGTGGGACACCAAGTCGGCGAACCGACTCGGCGTTCCGACGCCGCAGGTGTCGGGGATGTTTATCCACTCGGCACCCGCCTCGCTGACGGCCTTGACGATTTCGGCCATGTAGTCGGGGTCCGTTCGCGTCGCGTCCATGGGCGAGAACATCGGAATCGCGCCCGCGTCGGCGACCCGTTCGACCGCTTTCACGGCACGGGCGGTCACGTCGTCGCGCGTCGTGTGCATCGAATCCTCTATCTGCACGTCGCTGGTCGATGCGAAGACGTGCACCATCTCCGCGCCGGTGTCCAGCGCGGTTTCCACGTCGCCGTCGACGATTCGTGCCAAGGCACAGGTCGTCGCGCGGGTGGACGCCGCGATGTCGCGGACGGCCTCGAACTCGGCGTCGCCGTTCGCCGGGAAGCCCGCCTCGATGACGTGGGTCCCCATCTCGTCCAGCGTCGCCGCGATGTCGCGTTTCTCGTCCGGCGTAAACGAGGTGCGCGGCGTCTGCTCCCCGTCGCGGAGCGTCGTGTCGAAAATTCGAACTGATTCAATCTCGTCGGTGTGGGCTAACGTGCCCTCGAAGAACTCGACCCCCCCTATTAGGGGTCATGTCGTTGTGTGACATTGTATTCGGTTGAAGTGGCGACCTCCTATTTAAGCGTGGTGCTTAGACAGGTCGTTTCAAACAAACTGAATATCGGAAACCGGGAACGGTTCGCCATAATCGCATGCCATCAACGGGGTGGTATGACCTTAAATACACTAAATTGGATAGGAGGTGATTTAATTCGGACAGGAGAGTTAGTTCGGCCGCTGCGCTTCGCCGCTACTCCAGTTCCACCGCGATTTCGTTCCGGCGCATGAACGGCGGCGTCCACGGGTCGTCGTAGCGCAGGAGGAACGGGTCTCCCGTCGGCGTCAGGTCGTGCGCCGAGAGCGTGTCGAACAGCCGTCGTCGGTTATCCGCGACCCGCTCGTCCGTCGCGTACCACGAAAACGGGCGGACGGCGAGGGTTCGGGCTTCGATGGATTCGATGGTTACGGCTTCGTCTTCCGGTTCCGGCGCGCCCTCGGCGGTGTACTCGCCGGGAAGGAAGAACGCCATCTCCATCCTCCCGTCTGACGACTCGGACGCGACGGGTGCGGTCATGGCTATCTTCTCCCGTCCGGTCGAAACCGGCGCGGTCATCTCGATCTCGTCCCGCGAACGGTTGTTGCCCTGAATGTAGCGGAACAGCCGTTGGAAGGCTTCCCCCTGACTGTCCGCGGTCGTTTTGGCGACCACCGTATCGGGATACCGTCGAATTTCCACGCCATCGACGTGGAGTGCGGTCGTGTACGGCACTCGGTCGGTCGTCCGCCGGGTGTAGGCACCCCACCCGACCCACGCCGCACCGAGTGCGGCGGCGGTCCCGAGGGCGAGCGCGGCGGATTTCGTGATGTTTCGTGCCATCGTATCGCATACGACAGCGACCGGCAAGTAGCTACTCCCCCCGTCGTTCGGATTCGACGGGCAGAGTCGAAGGATGGGGCGGTCGGCGGGGTCAGTCGCGCATCCCGGCACAACACGAATGGCGATGGGCGGCGTGGCGGTCGTATGAACATCGACCTGTACGACTCGCTGGACGGGCAGGTCGCGCTCGTCACGGGCGCGAACCGCGGCATCGGCGAAGCCATCGCGGCGCGTCTCACCGAACTCGGCGCGACGGTGTACGCCGGGGCGCGCGACCCGGACGCCGTGACGGCACCCGACCAGCGGGCGGTCCGTCTCGACGTGACCGAGGAGGCGACGATTCGGGATGCCGTCGGGACGATTGCGGACGAAGCGGGGCGACTCGACGTGCTGGTCAACAACGCCGCGACGTACGGCCCGACGGGAAAACTGGACTCGCTCGACAGCGAGACTATCGAGACGACGCTTCGGACGAACCTTCACGGACCGATGCTCGTCACGAAACACGCGCTGTCGCTGCTGACCGACCGCGATGGCGCTCGCGTCGTCACCCTTTCGAGCGGGTCCGGACAGTTCGACGGCGGCATCGACACCGGTCACCTCCCCTACGGCGTCTCGAAGGCGGGCGTCAACGCGTTCACCGACGCGCTTTCGACGCAGTACCCGAACCTCCTCGTCAACGCCGTCTGTCCCGGATGGGTGCGGACTGATATGGGTGGGTCCGGCGCGCCTCGGAGCGTCGAGAAAGGGGCCGAAACGCCGGTGTGGTTGGCGCGCTTCGAACCCGGAAACCCCAGCGGGAAACTGTGGCGGGACCGGAGCGTCATCGAGTGGTAGTACGTCATCGAGTGGTTGTTGCGGTCGGTCGAGCGCGAGTGCTAGACAATCTCTCGGTTGCACAACGATTATTATATTCGCCAAAATACGTGATGATACACCCGGACCGAATCCGAGTGATCATCATGACCATTGCCACCCAATCGCGCCCGATGCGCTCCGTTCTCTTCGAGAGCGGGGTGTCCGCGGTTGGGATTTCCGCGTGGAAGGGCCGGTATGGCTCTCCCAAAGGGAATCGTTCCCGCGGACGCGACGGGTGGTATGGTGTCACCGATGGTCACCTTCGGTCCACACCCACGCTCGTCGCGTAAGGCGGACGCCGCTGCCAGCGACGGCGGGTGCTTTCTTCGATTTTACCGAATCGAGAGAGACCCCGTTCCGCGTGGGTTCGGGCCGCTATCGGCTCGGTTCTCCCTCGTTTTCGTCCCGGCATCGGCGTTCGTTTTCGTGACGGCGTAGTATCGGGTGTCGAACAACTCACGGGCGTCGTGGCCGGAACGGGCACGCGTCCGCGAGCGTCCACGCCGTGGTTCGTCCTCGGACGAATCCCGTGAGAGGCGTCGCTGTCGAACGGTTCGAGTCGCTGTCGGCCGCACCGTCGCGCCTCGTCCCATATCGTCCCCGTTCCACCGCTCCCGTCGGGTAGTGGTCTACCCCACGCCGCGGCCCATCGGTTTCGATGAGTCGCGGATGACGACGCGTTCGAATCGCGCGGGAGCAGTATGCCACAGGCACTCCATGCAGTGACGGTCACTGCCGAAGTCACGGTTTTGGTCCCGCGAGGAACAGACGGCACCCTCACGATGGCGGCACGGGACGCGCTCGCGGCGATCGACCGGGTTCGGGACGTTCACGACGTCGCACACGCCGGATTCCGCCCCCGAGCCACGGACATCGAAGTCGATGTCGTCGCGGAACTGACGGTCGGCGAGGCGCGCGACCGTGAGGCCGTCGCGGGCGCTCTCCGGGACGGGTTCGGCGTTCGAGCGGTCACCGTGACCGCGGTCGAAAAGGGACGGTAGACGGTCAGTGGAGTTCGGCGACGCCGTAACCGCGGACGACGACGGTGTAGCCGCCGTACTCGAACTCGACGCTCGTCGCGGTCGATGGGCGACCGTCGTAGGTGGGTTCGAAGAAATCGTCCAGCGCGTCGGGGTCGATACACTCGTAGAGGGGAACGATGTCCGTCAGACTCACGTCGTCCTGTTCTGAGATGGCGCGGATGACCGTCTCACTCACCCGCTCTCCCTCTCGGACGGTGAACTCTCGCGGCGGTTCGTTCGTTGGTACCGTCGGTTGTGGGGGAGTCAGTTGGTTTCCCGGAGACATAGTTCGGCTACTGTTTGGTGGCAACGACGGCATATAAAAACCTCACGAAATGAATTGGGGAAGGATATATAAACTATATATTCTCGGAGTTGGCGTGACAGGATTGTTTCCCGATAGCTCAGAAAACCCACTATTTTGCATAGATATATACCGTATAGAATCGCCAAGATTAGTATGGAATCGGGATTAACCGACGAAGATTTCAGACAAATCAAACGATTCGCACAGACACCGCGCCACGAGCGAACGCCCGACCTCCTCTGTGACGTCGAGTCGCGGGAGTCGGAAGCCGAAACGGAAGACGGACGGGACCAGAAGCGAGAAGCGTAACGGAACGGAAACTCTCTGATCGAAACGGAGACCTATCCTTTGCTCGCCCGACTCGCCGGGTCGTCGGTCTCGGCTTCGATGGGTGCTCGAATGAGGTTACCCCACTCGGTCCACGACCCGTCGTAGTTGCGCACGTCCTCGAAGCCCAGCAGTTCGTGGAGCGTAAACCACGTTATCGAGGAGCGCTCGCCGATACGACAGTAAGTGACGACGCCGCTGTCGCCCGTGATGTCGTACCCTTCGTACATCGCTTCGAGCTCCTCGCGGTCCTTGAACGTCCCGTCGTCGTTCAGGTTCTCGCTCCACGTGATGTTCGTCGCGCCGGGGATGTGGCCCGCCCGCTGGGCGGTTTCAGGGCTCCCCTCCGGGGCGATTTTCTCGCCGCGATATTCGGCTTCCGACCGGACGTCGACGAGCGGCAGGTCGAGTTCTATCGCGTCCTCGACCCCTTCGCGGTAGATTCGAAGGTGGTCGAACGGGCCACCGGCCTCGTAGTCCGTCTCGGGGTACGTCGGTTCCTCGTCGGTCGTCGGATAGTCGTTTTCGAGCCAGTACTCCCGACCGCCGTCGAGCAGGTACACGTCGTCGTGGCCGTAGTATTTGAACTGCCAGTACGTGTAGGCCGCCCACTGGTTCGATTCGTCGCCGTAGAGGACGACCGTGCTGTCGTCGGCGATGCCGCGTTCGCCCATCATCTCGGCGAAATCGTCCTTCTTCAGGATGTCGCGCTGGAACGAATCCTGTAGGTGCGGACCCCACCGGAACCCGATAGCGCCGGGGATGTGCGTCTCGGCGTAGGATTCGTCGTAGTCGATGTCCGCCTCCACGAGACGGTAGTCCGGGTCGTCGCTCCCGAACTCGTCGAGGTGCTCTTCGACCCACTCGGCCGTGACGAGAACGTCGTCCCGCGCAGTCTCTGACATACGTCCGGACCGTCTCCTTATTTCCACTTAGGAATGACGGGCACGTTATCGCGCGATGGTACGTTCGACGCGTGGGCGGCTAGCCGATGACGTTCCGCGGTATCCACGTTCCGCGGTCGGTCCGCTCCATCGGGAGCACGGGGTCGCCGCCGCGGAGTTGCGGCCGAATCCAGTCGTGCGTTTCCACGGTTCCGTCCCGGACTTCCGTCCCGTCGTCCGCGACGGGCGTGATTCCCACGTCCCGAATCGCGTCCACCGCGACCGTTCCTTCGAACTCCCGGATGCCCTCGAACGCGATGAACCGGCCGGTGTCGCCGCCCCACGTCAGTCCGACCGCGGCGAGCGCGCCGATAACGCCGTCGCCGGTGCCGCCGTACTCGTCGAGAAAGAGTCCGACCTCCTCGACCAGCGCGTACGCGTCGGCTTTCTCCAGCACGTCGTTCTGCGCCGATTCGCCGAACCGACAAACCGCATCGGTGACGTCCGCTCGGAACGCCACGCACAGTCCAGGGTCGGCGTTCGGAGCCTGCACGGTTTCGAGGTAGTCACCGGCGAGCGCCGCCACGGGCTCGACCGATTGTTCGGCGGAACAGTCGAAGACGAGGCACGCCGCGCTGTTGTGGGTCGTGTACGGGACGCGCGGGTCCACCAGCAGTTGTTGTCGAACGCTCCCGTACAGTTCGATGCCGTCGATTTCGTCGGCCAGTCGGGTCGCCAATCGCCGACTGACTTTTCCGGTGCCGAGTTCGCTGTCGAGGTCGTCGGTGTCGTCGATGGCGACCAGCAGTTGCATGGTCGTCCATCACACCCGGGTTCCTAACGATTATGGGTTCGCGGTGAGTTCGTTGTACCGATGGAGAAACAACGGTCGCGACGGCGGTTTTTGCGGCGGACGCTCCCCGGCACGCTCGGCGTGTCGCTGCTCGCGGGCTGTTCCGGGTCGAAGGGAACGGACACGACGACACCGACCGACACGGATAGCTCGAAAGGAACGACCACGACGAGCGACTCCGGGTCGGAAGATGCAGGCGGCGGCACGCGGACCGTGACGGACGCCGCCGGACGGGACGTGACCGTTCCGGCGAGCGTCGAGCGCGTCGTTGGGTTGGGGCCGGGTGCGCTCCGGTTCATCACGTATCTGGGCGCGACGGACCGCGTGGTCGGCGTCGAGCGACTGGAGACGAAGAACGAAAAGCGTCCGTTCAGGCCGTACGTTCTCGCCCGTCCCGAACTCCAGGAGCTCCCGTCCGTCGGGTCCCGGAAGAGTCCCGACCCGGAGTTGCTCCTCGAACGCGACCCGGACCTCGTTGTTCGGGCCTACGCGAGCGCAAAAAAGGCCGACGGCCTGCAGAACAAACTCGACACGCCGGTCGTCAGCATCAATCCGGGCGATTTGAACGACGCCCTCCGCCCCGACTTCTACGACTCGCTCCGACTCGTCGGCGAGGTGCTGAACGAGAAGAAACGCGCGGACGAACTCGTCTCGTACACGAAAGAGACGATTTCGGACCTGAACGGGCGGACGGCGGGCGTTTCGAACCCGCCGAAAACCTACGTCGGCTATCTCGGCCGCGGAAAACACGGCTTGCTGTACACGCAACCGGAGTACCCGCCGTTTTCCTTCGTCGGGACGAACAACGTCGCGCGCGACGTGACGGACGGGCTGAAGAAAAAGAAGGGTGCACCGCGCGTCACCATCGACGCGGAACAACTCATCAAGTGGGACCCCGAGTACGTCTTCGTGGATTTGGGGACCGAATCCTACGACGACCTCTCGAAATCGGAGTACGGATCCATCGCTGCCGTCGATGAGGGCAACGTGTTTGGCGTCTTCCCGACGCGCGATTACTCCATCAACTTCGGGACGGCGCTGGCTGACGCCTACGCCGTCGGGACGGCATGTTTCCCCGACCAGTTCGGCGACGTCGACCCGGCGAAGAAGGCGGACGCCATCTACGAGCGGTTCGTCGGCAAGTCGGTGTACGACGAAGCGGCGGCGGCGTACGGCGACGGATTCGGTCGGATGAACGGCGGACAGTGAGGAACCGATACGAGATGGAAGAATCGGTCGAACCGGCGGTCCTCTCCCGGTACCGCAAACGGACGCGGAGAAAGCTCGCGTTCATCGTCGGCCTCGGCGTCGCGCTCGTCGTCGTGGCCGGGTACGCGCTCGTCTCCGGCCCGATTTCGGTGCCGCTCGCGGAACTGCCGTCGATACTCCTCGGGCGGTCGTCGGGCGTCCACGCGACCGTCATCTGGAACATCCGACTGCCGCGAATCGTCGCCGCGGTCGGCGCGGGCCTCGGCCTCGCCATCGCGGGTGTGGTCCTCCAGAGCGTGCTCCGGAATCCGCTGGCCTCGCCGTACACCCTCGGCATCTCGCAGGCGGCGTCGTTCGGCGCGGCGTTCGCCATCATCGTCCTCGGAACCGGAGCGGTGCGGGACAGCGGGACCACGGTGCTCCTGCACAATCCCTATACGACGACGGTCTGTGCGTTCCTCGCTTCGCTCGGGTCCACGGGGTTCGTCCTCGCCGTGGCGAAGTACAAGCGGGCGTCCGCCGAAACCCTGCTCCTGACCGGCATCGCGCTCGCGTCGCTGTTCACGGCCGGAACGACCGCGATGCAGTATTTCGCCACGAACGTCCAACTCGCCACGCTCGTCTTCTGGAAGTTCGGCGACGTGGGAAGCGCGACGTGGCAATCGAACGGCTTCCTCTGGCTTTGCGTCGTCCTCGCCACGCTCTACTTCGTGCGGAACGCGTGGGAGTACAATCTGCTCGACGCGGGCGACGAAACCGCTCGAAGCCTCGGCGTCAACGTCGAACGGACGCGCCTGTCCGGGATGGTGGTCGCGTCGTTCCTGACGGCCGTCGTCGTCTCGCTGTTCGGCATCATCGGCTTCGTCGGTCTCGTCGTACCGCACATCGTCCGGCGACTCGTCGGCGGCGACGAGCGATTTCTGATTCCCGCGTCCTGTCTCGGCGGGGGTGCCCTCCTCCTCGCGTCCGATACGGCGGCCCGGACGCTCCTCTCGCCCATCGTCCTGCCCGTCGGCATCATCACGTCTTTCATCGGCGTCCCGCTCTTCGTCTACCTCATCGTCAACGGGAGGGACCAATGGTGAGCATCGAACTTGACGGACTGGCGGTCGGGTACGACGGGACGCCCGTCCTCGAAGACGTGACGCTCGGCGTCGAACCGGGCGAGGTGCTCGCCGTTCTCGGCCCGAACGGGGTCGGCAAGAGCACGCTTCTCAGGACGATTCTCGGCCTGCAGTCGCCGATTCGCGGGAGCGTCGCGCTCGACGGCGACTCCCTTTCCGACCTCTCCCGCGACGAAATCGCGCGGCGCGTCGGCTACGTGCCACAGCAGGAATCCACGACCGTCCCGTCCACCGTGTTCGACGCGGTGTTGATGGGGAGAAAGCCGTATCTCGATTGGCGGCCGACGGAGGAAGACAAGCGGCGCGTCGCGGCGGTGCTCGACTCGCTCGACATCACCGAGTTGGCGATGCGAAACCTCCACGAACTCAGCGGCGGGCAGCGCCAGAAGGTCATGCTCGGTCGCGCGCTGGCACAGGAACCGTCGTCGCTCGTCCTCGACGAACCGACGAGCGACCTGGACATCCGCCACGAACTCGACGTGCTCGAACTCGTCCGGCGGGTGAGTCGGGAGGGCAACGCCGTCGTCTACGCCATGCACGACATCAACCTCGCCGCGCGGTACGCGGACCGATTCCTGTTGGTGGCCGACGGCGGGGTGGTCGCTCTCGGCGATGGGTCCGTGCTGACACCGGAGAACATCGAACGCGTGTTCGACGTTCCGGTTCGACTGGTCGAGGACGAAATCCCAATACTCGTTCCCGAACGCGGCCGGGACTGACTCTTTTTCGCCGATTGTCCGACTTCCCGCGCTCAGGCCGTCCTCTCGAACCGGAGGACGTCGATGTCACTTCCGGTGTCGGGGTCGCGCTCGGCGACGACCGAAAGCGTCTCCCGAGCGAGGGTTTCGGTGTCGTCAAGGCTCGCCTCCGCGTCGGCGTCTTCGAGGCGGCCGTAGGCGACGGACGCGCCGCTCCCGAGCGCGGTGGCGTCGGACGCCAACACGAGGCCGTCGCTCCCGATTTCGCGGAGGGCCGCGTTGCCGTCGGCGTCGTTCCCCGCGACCAGTCCATCGACGCCGATTTCGCCCGCAAGGTCGGCCGCCGTTCGTGCGATTCGGTCGATGTGAACGGGTTCGTCGCGTTCGAGGCGGTCCCCCCGAAGCTCGGAGTCGAAGCGTCGGTCGAACTCCTCGATGGCTCCGACATCCCCCACGACCGCGGCGGCGGCGTCGTCGTAGTCGAACACCCGTCGAACAGCGTCGGAGCGAACCGTGCCGCCGACGGTCGCTCGCCGGTCGCCCGCGAGAACGGCCCCGTCGTCGCATCGGATTCCAAGTACGGTTGCCATGGGGGAGCAACGCGACGGATCGAAAAGAGGGTTGTCGCCGTCCGGCCTGACTTACGCTCGGACGGCCGAGTGGCGACGGGTCCGGTAGACGCTCATCGACGCGATGGAGAGCGAGATGACCAGCGCGACGATGGCGCTGATGACAAACAAGGGGTAGTAGCCCGTCACCTCGGCCAATCCGGCGAACAGCACCGGCCCGGCGGCGCGACCGAGGAACGTCGTGCTGTTGCGCAGGCTCAAGGCCCCGCCGCGAAGTCCGGTCGACACGAGGTCGCTGATGGCGGCATCGACGGCGGGCATTGAGAGGCCGAGGCCAGCGCCCAATACGAGCATCGTCGCCGCGATGAAGACGGGCGAGGGGGCCAGCCACGCGCCGAACAGTCCGACCGCGTAGCAGGCGAATCCGGCGGCGATGAGGCCGTAGTTCGAGGTGTACTGGGCGAACCAGCCGTTCTTCGCGGAGACGACCACCGAGGAGATTTCGGTGACGGACAACACGAGTCCGATGGCGAACGCCGACATGCCGAAATCGCCCGCGAGGAGGAACGGCAGAATCGTGAGCACCGTTCCGAACAGCAGGAGTTCGGTCATGCACGCCGCGCCGTAGCAGACGAGCGCGTCGGGGCCGCTCAGGACGCTCGCGGCGCGGCGGAGGTACGCGAAACCCTTCGAATCGCGTTCGTGGTCCGGCTCTTCGAGGTGTCGAACCGCGTAGAGCGCGAGCGGCAGGCCGAGCAGGTAGGCGACGTACGGCACGTTCCACGAGACGGTGGCGAGCGCCCCGCCGACGATGGGGAAGAGTCCGGCCCCCGCGGAGAGGACCGCGTTGTTCATCCCGAGGACGGTGTTCCGTTGGGTGCCCTCGAACGAATCCCCGATGAGCGTGACGGTGGTGATGAAGATGCCCGCCGCGGCGGTGCCGCCGATGGTCCTGAGCACCAGCACGGCCTCGTAACTCGGCGCGACGGCGATGGCGCCGCCCGAGAGGCTGAAGGCGACGAGGCCCCAAATGAGGACGGCCCGCCGTCCGATTCGGTCGGCGAGCATGCCGATGAACGGCGACAGGAAGATACCCGTCAGGAAGTACGTGCTGATGAGCAGGCTCGCTTGCGCGTCGGTGATGCCGAAGGCGTCGCGGAACGCGGGGAGCGTCGGGCTGATGAGCGGCACGCCGAGCGGCGCGAGGAGCGTGGCCGCGAGCACGATTTGCACCGTCGGCAGTTGCCACGGCGACGTCGTTCTCTCGTTCTCCTCCCGATTCCCCGGTGTGGATGGCTGTGACGATGGCATGGTCCCCTACCCCGTGGTGCGTGCTACCACACTATCTGAGACGCCGCGGAGGAAGTTAGCCACATCCCTTCCTTCCTGTGGTCTGTCGTGTCTCGTCCGTGTCCCGGCCGTCAATCGACGTAGGTGCTGACCAACTTCGCTTCGATTCGCTGGAGGCGTTCGCTGACGGTGCCGGTCGTGAGGCCGAGTTCGTCCGCGAGTTCCCGATGGGTCGTCTCTCGCGGCACCTCGTAGTAGCCTTCCCGGACGGCGAGGTCGAACAACGTCTCCTGTCGCTCCGTGAGGATGGACGACAGTTTTCCCGTGTCGGGTTCGTACTCGCCCATCCGTTCGAGTCGGAGGGAGATTCCCGAGGGAATCTCCGCGGCCGCGTGGCGAATCGCCTCGCTGGTCCCTAGAACCGTGAGTTGAAGGCCGCGCTCGCTGTCCGTGTCGATGTACCGCATCGGCCAGTCGAGGACGATCTGCTGCTCGCGCAGGATGGTCAGGAGGTCGTCCACCAACCCGGTGGTTTGACAGTGGAGGTAGAGGACGCCACGGTCGCCCTCGCCCACGATATCGTATTCGACCGTTTCCGGCGAGTCGGCCAACAGCGCGCGCGCCACGTCGAGGTCGCCGTGCAGTTCGACGAACTCGACGTACCGGCCTTCGTACACCGGGCCGACGTACTGAATCGTTTCGATAGCCACGTCGTTCGTTCCCATCAGGAGGTCGTCGACGGGGTGGACGCTCACGTCCTCCCCCCACGTCAGGACGATGGTCGCGTACCGCATGTCGAGGTCGTAGTGCCCGACGGTATTTAAACACCCCTAGGATGATGGGAAACAGACATAGACGGCCGGGACGACAACTATCGGGTAAGGATGAGTAGCGACACACCCCCCGCAACCGGAGAGACGCCGCCCGGACCGGACGGACTGCCGATAGTCGGAACCCGACTCGAATTTATCCGCGACCCGTTCGGCTTCATGACCAGAACCGCCAGCGAGTACGGCGACATCGCTCACTGGGAGGAACTCGACGGGCCGATGTATCAGCTCAACCACCCGGACTACATCGAGCAGGTTCTCGTCCAGAACAACCAGAACTACATCAAGGGCGAGGGCTTCCAACACATCCTGGGTCCCGTTCTCGGAAACGGTATCCTGAACAGCGAGGGTGCGGTGTGGCGGCGGAACCGCCACCTCATCCAGCCCGCGTTCCACCCCAAGGAGATACAGCGGTACTCGGAGATGATGACGGATTTCACCGAGGAGGCGCTCGAAACGTGGGAGGACGGTGAGACCCGACTCGTCCACGAGGACATGATGGAAGTGACGCTGAAAATCGTCGCTCGGGCGCTGTTCGGCGTCGATATCGACGACGAGGTGGACACCATCGGGTCGGCGCTGGAGGAGTTCATGCTCGGCACCGAAAACCTCGCCAACTTCATTCTGCCGCCGAAGATTCCCACGCCGTCGCGGATGCGCATCAAGGACGCGCGGGAGAAACTCGATGGCGTCGTCTACCGGATGATTCGGGAGCGGCGCACCGACCCGGACGGCGAGGGCGTCATCTCGACGCTCCTCTCGGCCACCGACGAGCACGGAAACCCCATGAGCGACGAGCAGATTCGGGACGAGGTTGTCACGCTCCTCCTCGCCGGGCACGAGACGACGGCGCTCTCGCTGACGCTCACGATGTACGCCCTCGCCCAGTACCCCGAAGTGGAAACAAAACTCGTCGCCGAACTGGACGAGGTGCTCGACGGCGAGACGCCGACGATGGAGGACGTCTCCGAGCTAACCTACACCGAACAGGTGGTCAAAGAATCCATGCGCCTGTACCCACCGGTGCCGGGCATCGTCCGCGAAGCGACCAAACCCGACATCATCGGCGGCTACGAGATTCCGGCGGGCGCGACGGTGCAGATGAACCAGTGGGTGGTCCACCGCGACCCGCGCTGGTACGACGACCCGCTTGCCTTCCGCCCGGAGCGCTGGACCGACGAGTTCGAGAAGTCGCTCCCGAAACTCGCGTACTTCCCGTTCGCCGCGGGACCGCGGCGCTGTATCGGCGACCGCTTCGCCATGCTCGAAGCGCGCCTCCTGCTCGCCACCATCTACCAGCAGTTCCACATCGAACTCGCGCCCGAGGCCGAACTGGACCTGATGGCGACCATCACCGCCCGCCCGAAGAAGGAGATTCCGATGACGGTCCACCGCCGCTCGGACTGAGGACGGGGGTCGAGCGGGACGGACCTTCCCGATAGTTCAGCGAAATTGGAAAACGTACATGACCGTTCGCGTCGATTTTATTGCCATGACGTGGAAACCGGACAGGGGATTGCAGGTTCGGATGGTCGCCACGATGGGACTCATCGTCTGCTTCGCGGTCGCCATCCCGGTCACGGTCTGGTTCATCGCCACGCAAACCGCTCGGTTCGTCGCGCTGTTCACGGGGACGACGATGACCGTCGTTCTCGTCATGGGCGGGTTGGCAGGCGGATTGAGCGCGCTCGGATTCTACTGCATCGAGCGCTACGCGAACAGCGACCTGACGGACTACTCGGACGACGAGGACGCCGACCCGGTAGTCGCGGACGTTCCGGCGAACGTCGAGTCGCGCGCGACCAAAATCGCCAGCCAGCTGTCGGTGCCGCGCCCGGACATCGAGTGCCGAAGCTCGAACGTCCCGACGGCCTACACGACAGGCTATTCGCCCGAGAGCGCGACCATCGTCGTGACCACGGCGCTGCTCGATACGCTCTCGCCCGACGAACTCGAAGCCGTCTTGGCACACGAGTTCGCCCACGTCCGCCACCGGGATTTCCTCGTCGTCACCCTCGCGTCGGTTCCCTTGCGAATCGCCTTACGGGTGCGCCGATACGCCGACAGACACTGGGCGCTGGACGCGGAGCGGGGTGCCCACCCGCTCGTCGGGCTGTTTTTCGCCGCCTCGTTCGCGCTCTCGGCCGCGTTCAGTTTCG
>NZ_MEIH01000314.1:0-18811 GCF_001723155.1 Haladaptatus sp. W1 | reverse complement strand
CGCAAGCTCCCCGCGACTCTCCGTTTGGCGAATCGCGGCGAAGATGTCCGGACCGAACACGTACACACCGGCGTTGATCTGTTCCGACGTCGTCATCCCCGGTATCGGTTTTTCGATGATGTCGGTGACGGTCTGCCCGTCACGTTCGACCACGCCGAACCGACTCGGCGTTTCGACCCGCGTCGTCGCAAGCCCCGCCGCCCCCGTCTGTCGGTGGTCGTCGATGAGCTTTTCGACGGCGGACGGTTCGATATATCGGTCGCCGTTCATCGCGATGAAGTCCGACCCGATGTACGGTTCGGCCTGCAAGAGCGCATGCCCGGTACCCAACTGTTTTTCCTGTACCGCGTACGTGATATCGACGTTCCACCGGCGACCGTCGCCGAAGTACGTCTGAATCCGTTCACGGTGATAGCCAACGACGAGGACGATTTCGTCCACACCCGCCGCGGCGATGGATTCGATGACCGACTCCAGGAGCGGCTTGTTGCCGACCGGGAGCATCGGTTTCGGACGACGATTTGTAAGGGGTTGAAGCCGGGACCCTTCTCCAGCAGCGAGAACGACCGCTTTCATCGTCAGTAACACGCCGACCGGACAGTATATCTCTTTTCATTGACAACCTGACTGGTTGGTTCCGTCGCTCGTTCGCAAAGTTCTTGAAACGACGTCGGAAGATAATCGCCGTCAGAACCAAATTCAAGCCGATGGACATTGGCTTATCGTCCCGAATCGAGTCACTCGTCCAGCCTCGATATACCGCGTTCATCTCCTATTGGATTCATTCACGATAGGCGCTTGCTACTCCTGTTAAGCCACCTTTGTCTCGATTTCGGTTGACCGTCCATCGTCTGTAACCCCTTCGAGGTCTCTCAGTCCTACCGATATCGCGATATACTCTTCACACGGTTCGGAGCGGTGCCGACCGCAGATTCGCAAATACCTTCGGTGGACAGCCGGCACGCTTTTAAGGGAATATTATAACATTATCAGTGATGACCGACTGGTTTGCCAGTCGAATTTTTCTCGTCCAGGGGGTTTTATAGTTCAGCGCTAGAACCATACAGGGTGATGACGATTAGCATGATTCGCGGAGTCGTACGGATAGTCGACACTAACACCAGCCCCAAAGCCAGCACGAAACCGGCGGCGGTCCTTTCGGTGGTGAACTGAATGGAGGAGATAAGCACGGACGCCGCACCGCCGAGCATCGGCCCGTTCTCGCAAGCAGTCCGTGACGGCGACCGGATTTACGTCTCCGGACAGGGACCTGTAGACCCGGCGTCCGGTGATATCGTCGGCGATACCATCAGCGAGCAGACGACCCGGACGCTCGAAAACATCGACGCCGTTCTCGCGGCGGCAGGTCGCTCGCTGGACGACGTGGTGAAGGCGACCGTGTTCGTTCAAGACATGGACGACTACGACGAGATAAACGAGGTGTACGCGGAACACTTTTCCGCGCCGTATCCCGCCCGGAGCGCCGTGCAGGTCGAGGACTTGCCCATCGACATCGGCGTCGAAATCGAGGTCGTCGCGAGCGCCCGCGGGGAGGAGTGACGGCGTGAAAGCGGTTGCAGTCCGCCGCGGCGAGTCGGGTCCGCAACTGGTGGACGTTCCAAAACCGGACCCCGAGTCCGGCGAAGCACTGGTGCGGACCCTCCGGGTCGGCATCGACGGCACGGACCACGAAGTCATCGAGGGGACTCACGGCGGCTTCCCCGACGGGTCGGACTACCAAATCCTCGGCCACGAGGCGGTCGGCGTCGTGGTGGACCCGAACGGAACTCGATTCGAAACCGGAGACCTCGTGGTCCCGACCGTCCGCCGACCGGCGGGCGAGCCGAACGACTACTTCGCCCGCGGCGAACCGGACGTGGCACCCGACGGAACCTATCTCGAACGCGGTATCGTCGGCGCGCACGGCTACATGGCCGAATTCTTCACCAGTCCCGCGGAGTTCCTCGTCCCCGTCCCCGACGAGTTCGCGGAGACCGGATTTTTGGTCGAACCCGTCAGCAACTCCGAGAAGGCCATCGAGTACGCCTACGCCTCGCGCTCGGCGTTCGAGTGGCAACCGGAGAGCGCGCTCGTCCTCGGAAATGGTCCGCTGGGGTTGCTCACGCTTGCCATGCTCGTGAACCGCGACGACTTCGAGCGGACCTACTGCCTCGGCCGCCGCGACAGGCCGGACCCGACCATCGACATCATCGAGGAGCTGGGCGCGACGTACGTCGATTCGCGCGAAACGGACGTTTCGGAGGTCGCGAACGTCCACGAACCGATGGATTTCGTCTACGAGGCGACGGGCTACGCGCCCCACGCCTTCGAGACGATACGGGCGCTCGCGCCGAACGGTGTCGCCGCACTGCTCGGCATCCCCGGTGACCACACGTTCGAAATCGACGGCGGGGACCTCCACCGCGAGCTGGTCCTCCAGAACAAGGCCCTCCTCGGCAGCGTCAACTCGAACGTCCGCCACTTCGAGGCGGCGAAGGAGTCGTTCGCGGCGTTTCCCGACTGGTTCACCGAGAAGCTGATCACGGGCGTTTACACCCCGGAAAACGCCGAAAAAGCCTTCCAAACCGGCGACGGCCTTATCAAGACCGTCGTCGAGTTCGATACGCTGTAGAATCCCGCACGGACGACCCCGAGGTAGGACGTTCGACACCACCTTCGTCGCGTCGTTCTTCGTTCGCTTTTCTCCCACGTTTTTCGTCACGTCGTTTCATCTTTCATTTTCCTCCCACGTTTTATGGGCAGTCACCACTGTTGTTGGCGGCGTTCATACCGCGACCGCACCGCCCTCGGACCTCCCCATCCGACTCCTTCGCGTTCGCTCAGTCGTCTCGTGCGCGTTTCTCGCACGCGCCGACCGCAAACGAGCCTCCCACTCACGCCAACCGTTCTCCCACTCACGCCGACCGCTCGCCGCCGTGTCACTCCTCGACGTGTGCGACAATTCGCTCAACGGCGTAGTCCGCCTCCTCGTCCGTGAGGCACATCGGGTTCACGGTGAACTCGCCCGCCGGAAGCGCGTCCGCGCCGACGAAGACGCGGGGTTCCTCGCGCCGGAGGCCGCCAACGATGTCCGTCGCGGTGACGCCCGCCACTTCCGGGTCGACGGAGACCAAGACCTCGGGCGCGACGGCGGTCTTGTCGTCGGCCGTGAGCGACGGTTCGAGGCCGTCCACCTCGTCGAGTTCGGCAGCGATTCGCCGAGAGCGTTCGAGCCACTCCTCGATTGCGGCGTCGTGGTCCTCTTCCACGAAAAGCTGGAGGGCGCGGATGAGACCGACGAGTTCCTCCTTGCCGACCTTCATCGAACGTCCGATTCCCTGTCGCGGGACGCCGCCGAGTCGCCCCGGATGAACGAGTTTCGGGGCCGGTTCCCACACCGCCTCGGCCGCGTGCATGTCGAGGTGCTGGGCGGCGGCGGACTCGATGAGGTCCGCGCCTCCGGCGAGGATGCCGGTTGTTTGGGGGCCGCGAATGGCCTTCCCGCCGCTGAAGGCCACGAGGTCGGCACCCGCGTCAATAAAGGCCGAGAGGTTGCTCGTCGGCGGGAGTTCGGCGGCGGCGTCCACGATGACCGGGATGCCCTCGTCGTGTGCGATATCACACACGACGTCGAGCGGCGGTTCGGTGTACGACTTCTCGACGTAGGCCACCGCCGCCGTGTTCTCGCCGATGGCGTCGGCGATTTCCCACGGTTCGACGTTGCGCGACCCGGTGCCGAGGTGGCGGTCGTTCGTTCCCACGTCCACGATTCGCGCGCCGACGGCGCGGAGCGCGTGGTCGTAGCCCGTCCGGTGCGTTCGCGGCATGACGATTTCGTCCGGTACGTCCTCCGTCTCGGGTAGTCGCGCCATCGCGCCGATGTCGTCGCCCGCGATGCAGGCGGCCGCGCCGAGCGCCAGCGCGCTCGACGCTCCGGCGGTGACGTACCCCACGTCCGCGCCCGTTACCTCGGCTATCAACTCGCTTGCCTCGGCCTGCAGGTCGGAGAGGCGGACGAACGCCTCGGATGCGCGGGCCATGGCATCCATCGCTTCGGGCCGGATTCGACTGCCGCCGATTCGCGTCTTCGTCCCCGTCGCGTTGACGACGTGTGGAACGCCCAACTCCTCGTAGATGGTTTCGTTCGGCATACGGTACCTTCCCGCGTCACGGAATAAATAGCTTCGTCGTTCGCTCCCCCGCGCCGACCGCGAAATTCGGGTCGCCGTGGATGGGGAAATCTCTCCTCGATTTTTCCCGCTACTTCCTTTCTACCCCGTGCACCGATACGTTCATGGTTGAAGACTGTGCATTGATACCACGCCACGATCATGCCCGACATCGAACGCGGAGCGAGCTATTTCGGCGTACAAGACCCCGAACACGCGGCAACCGACCTGGAACGACTATACGAGGAGGGACTGACCGCCGTCCTCCACACCTTCAGCGAGCGCGACCAAGCCTTCTACCGCGAGACGATGCGGGATATCGTCGCGGCGAGTCACGACCAGTCGCTGTCGGTCTACGTCAACCCGTGGGCCGTCGGGGGCGTCTTCGGCGGCGAGGAGTTCTCCCGGTTCGTTGCTCACAACCCAGACAGTCGGCAGGTCCTCAACACCGGGGAGCGCGTTCCCGCTGCCTGCTTCAACGACCCGACGTTCCGCGAGTTCATGCGCGAGTGGACGCGGGACGCCGCCGGACTCGATGCAGACGTGCTCTTCTGGGACGAACCCCACTGGCACGACGTTCACTGGTACGGCGACGACCATCCCCGTGACGTGTGGTGCTGCCGCTGTGAACACTGCCGTGACGGATTTCGCGAGGAGTACGGCGAACCGATGCCAGCGACCGAAACAGAGGCCGTCTCGTCGTTCCGGGAAGAGTCGATGCTCGACTTCCTCGACGAGATGATGGCGCTGGCACACGAGGAGGGCGCGGAAAACGCGGTCTGTCTCATGCCCACCGGGTCGGCCGACCACGGGCCGCGCAATTGGGCGCGACTCGCGGAGAACGAGCACATCGACGTGCTCGCCACCGACCCGTACTGGGACGCGTTCGCCGAGGACGCCGACCCGGCGGAGTTCGTCTCGCGGTTCGGCGAGGAACTGGTCGAACTCGCGGACGAAAACGACCTCCGGAGTCAGTTGTGGATTCAGGGCTTCGGCCTGTCCGGCGATTCGGCGACCGAAGAGGTCCGAACGGCCACGCGAACCGTGCTCGACCTCGGTGCCGACAGTGTGTTTATGTGGGGCTACGACGGCTGTCGGACCATCTCGGAAATCGCGTGTGAAGACCCGATGGGCGTCTGGAACGCGTATCTGGACGAAGTGAACTGACTAACAAACGCGGTCGAGAACCCGCTCCCAGAGTGTCGGCAGGCCGTCCCACGACAGAAGCCCGTCGGGTGCCCAGTGGGGCGCACAGTCCGTCGCGTAGGCGAACGAACTCCCGTCCCCGAAGTCCCCGACAGCGAGAAACGGGTCGCCTCGCACCGTTACCCACACCTCTGCGTCCGGTTTCGCCATCGTCCGATTGTAGCCGAGGACGTGCGGCCACTCGTCGGGCAGGTCGGCGCCCGGCACGCCCTCGTTTCGCGGCACCGCTCCGTCGGGCGTTTCCACGCGGTCGTCTCCCGCCGCGATTTCGACCGGAAGCACGTCGGCGACCGGCGTGTGTCCGTAGCGCGCTTGCCCGCCCTTTCCCGCGAAACTCATGTATCCGCCGACCATGCCGAGCGCGCCGCCGTCCCGAACCCAGTCGGCGAGGAGCGCACAGCGGTCGACGTCCGTGTCGCCGCCCGCCACTTGCTCCGTTATCTGGAGCGTGTCTGCGCCAACGTCGCTCAGAATCACGAGGTCGTACTCGTCCAACGCGTCGGTCGTCCGCGGAAACGATTCGGCGGCGACGTGACACGGCTGATATGTCACCGACGCGCCGACCGATTCGAGCGTTTCGATGAACCGGTCCGCCGCCTCCCCGTACTGGCTGTCGCGCATGACGTTTCTCCCCTTTATTTCGAACTGTACCGTCACCCACGACTCACCGGCGAGCAAGACGTTCGTCATCGATTGTCGTGTCAAACCGTCGCCCCATAACCCTATCGTTCGCGTCAGAACGGGAACAGTCGCGCCTTCGCCTCGTCCGTCAGCGGCGCGCCGTACTCGCTCACTTCGAACGCCTCGGCGTAGCGGACCTCCTCGCCCGCCGAGCCGTATCGCTCGACGAGGCCGTCCCGGTAGCGGTCCGCGACGGTCGAAAGCGCTTCCACGTGCGGTAGGCCGCCGCTTCGCAACCAGTCGAACCGCTCGTCCGGGTCGTCGGGGACGTCATCCAGCACGCCCTCAACGTACGGCAGCCACTCGTACATCTGGGAGCCGTGACAGTCGAGCATCTCTAACTTCCGGTCCGCGGCGTCGTCGATATCGACCACCACGTCCGGGGAAAAGGGATACGGGCGCTCGAAGGTGTCGCTCAGGTAGGCGAACACGGGATTCGAGTCGAGCGCGGGCGTCGCCGGGCAGACGTTCGGCACCGCGACGAGGTAGGCGGCGTCGCGCACGAGTTGCGCCGTGTAGCGGTGGTCGGGGTGGTAATCGTTCGGTCGATGGGTGAGCACGAGGTCGGGTCGAAACTCGCGGATGCGGTGGATGAGTCGGTCGCGGTTGTCCAGCGACGGTTCGAGCCGACCGTCCGGGATGTCGAACAGCTCGAACCCGACCCCGGCAACGGATGCCGCGGCGTTCGCTTCGGCGTGACGGCGGCTGACCAGTTCTGCGCCGCCGAGTTCGTGGTGTCCGGCCTCTCCGTTCGTCATCGAGACGAACAACACGTCGTGGCTGTCGTCCGCATATTTACACGCGACGCCGCCCGCTTTGAGGTCGCAATCGTCGGGATGCGCGCCGACGACGAGTACCCGTACCGTCTCCGAGGTCATCGATATGACAGATTACACTCGGGCGCATAAGTTCTCCGGACGCGGAACCCGATTTCGCCGCCGTGCGGAGTTATTTGTAGGTGGCCTTCGAGGATGTGGTATGTCGGTGACGAACGTGTCAGCCATCCCTGTAGAGATGGGTGTCAAACCGCTCGAAGACGAACTCGGACTCGCGCCCTACGTGAGCAACCACGACCAAGTGACGTCGGTCACGCGAATGCTCGTGAAGGTCGAAACGGACGACGGCGTGACGGGGTGGGGCGAGATGCTCGTCGGGATGAAGTCCGCCGCGGTGACGAAGGCGGTCGTGGACGACGTTATTGCCCCGGAACTCATCGGCCGTGATGTAGGCGAAATACGGGATTTCGTCGAGTCGTTCTACTTCCCCTACGTGAAAGTTCGGCCGTTCCTCGGAGCGGTCGAAACCGCGCTCTGGGACGCCTTCGGCAAGACGGTGGGCGTCCCCGTCCATCAACTGCTCGGCGGGAAGACCCGCGAGTCGGTAGACATCGCCACCTGCCTCGGTATCCTCTCGCCGGAGGAGTCACGTACCTACGCCCGACGCGCTGTCGAGCACGGTTTTTCGACGCTGAAGACGAAAGCCGGGCCGGACTGGCGCGAGGACGTCGAGCGAATCCGCGCGATGCACGACGAGGTGGACGGCGAACTCGAATTCCGACTCGACCCCAATCAGGGCTGGTCGTTCGAGGACGCAGTTCGGGTCGCCACCCGACTCGAAGAGGAGGGCATCCTCCTGCAGTACCTCGAACAGCCGGTTCGCATCGACACCTACGGGACGTACGCCTCGCTCCGCAACCGTGTGCGGACGCCCGTCGCGGTCAACGAGGACACGTACTTCCCGCGCAACCTCCGCTTTTTGCTGCAGGCCGACGCCATCGACGTGGCCGTCGTGGACCTCGTGCCTGCCGGTGGCATCCTTGCCGTGCGCGAACAGGTAGCCATGGCGGCCAACGCGGGTGTCTCGGCGTCCCACCACTGCGGCTTCGACCTCGGCGTCAAGACCGCGGCGATGCTTCACACTGTTGCGAGCACGCCCGGCATCAACCTCCCGCCAGACAGCACCTACTACGGCTGGGACGACTACATCATCGAGGACCCGTTCGAGGTCGAGAACGGCGCGCTCCGGGTTCCGGACGGCCCGGGGCTCGGGGTAACGGTGGACGAGGAAAAGGTCGAACGGTATCGGTGCGACTGAGGTTCAGTCCCCTTCTGCGGTATCGCGGGACGTTGCGGTTTTTCCGGTAGATGCGTCGTCCGAGAGCGGTTCGCTCTCCCAGTAGGCGTGGTCTGCTTCGTTTCGGAAACAGGCCGTCCGCCGACCGTCGCCCTCGTGGTCGGCGAGTGCTGGACACGATTCCGTACACGCCGTCCGCGCCTCGGGACAGCGCGTGTGGAACCGACACCCGGACGGCGGGTCCACGGGGTCGGGAATGTCGAGTGTGCGAATCGGCGGCTCTGGCACGCTCTCGGACCGATTCCTGAGGTCGGAGGTCGCCCAGAGAAGCACCTTCGTGTACGGATGCTGTGGGTCGTGGATTATCTGTTCGGGCGTACCTATCTCGACGAGTTCGCCGAGATACATGATTCCGATGCGGCCGTTCGCCCGCTGAGTGAGGTGCTTGGCGTTGGCGAGGTCGTGCGAGATGTACAGGTAGGAGGTGTTGAACTGGTCCTGCAGTTCGAGCATGAGGTCCATCATCTCGGCGCGAAGTGACACGTCGAGCGCGCTGATAGCCTCGTCGGCGAGGATGAGGTCCGGATTCATCAGCAAGGCCCGGATGAGCGCCACGCGCTGTTGTTCCCCGCCGGAGAGTTGATGAGGATAGCGTTTGGCGTAATCCTCCGCCGGAGCCATCCCCACGTATTCGAGCAGGCCGTAGATGCGGGCACGGCGGTCCGCCTCGCTCATCTCCGGTTGCCAGTGTTTCAGCGGGTCGGCGAGGCTTGATTCGACCGTGTAGTTCGAGTTCAGCGAACTGCCAGGGTCCTGATGAATCATCTGGAGCGAGCGGCGTATCTCCTCCGCCGAGTACTCGCCAGCGGACTTTCTTCTGTCGAACAGGCCGCCGGATTCCTTGGTTTCCCACACGTCCTGCCCCCGGTACAATACCTTCCCCTCCGTCGGACGCTGGACGCCAATTGCCGTCTTGCCGAGCGTCGTCTTCCCACAGCCGGATTCGCCGACGAGTGCGACGATGTCGTTCTCGTAGATGTCGAGGCTCACGTCGTCCACGGCGTGGACGGTCTCGGACCCGGCGAGGCCGAACAACTGTTCTTTCTCGAAGTGGACGCTCACGTTCTGCAGCGAGAGGAGCGGGTCGCCGCGGCGGTCGGTCATCGTCGCTCACCTCCGCTGGCGTCGGTGGTGTCCGCCGTGTCTGCCGACTTCGGTGGCTCGTTGAGCAACAACGGGACCATCTCACGGGCCTCTTCGGGGTAGAAGCAGGCCACTTCGTGACCCTCGTCCACGTCGCGGAGGTGGGGACTTTCGGCCTCGCACGTCCCGTCGGCCAGCGGACAGCGCGGATTGAACGAACAGCCGTTCGGGAGCGAGACGGGGTCGGGACTCGACCCCTCGATTCCCTCGATGTCCATCGCCCGGTCGGAGATGTTCGGGACGGCGTTGAGCAGGGCGCGGGTGTAGGGGTGGGCGGCGTCGTCGAGGAGTTCGTCGGTCGGGCCGAGTTCCACGAGGTCGAAGGCGTACATCACGGCGAGGCGGTCGGCGAGGTCGGCGACGAGCGGCAGGTCGTGGGTGACGAAAACCATCGTCAGGTCGTACTTCTCCTGGAGGTCCTCCAGCATGCTGATGATGGACCGCTGCATCAGCAGGTCGAGCGCTGCCGTCGGTTCGTCCATCACGACGACGTTCGGGTCGAGGACGAGGCCGAGGGCGATGAGCGCCCGTTGTTTCATCCCGCCGGATAGCTCGTGCGGGTGTGAGCGTAACACCTGCTCGGTCGGCAGGTAGAGGTCCGCGAGGAGTTCGCGCGCGAACTCCATTCCTTCCGAGACGTCCGCGCCGTGTGCGCGAAGCGTCTCCTCGAAGTGACTACCGATGGTCATCGTCGGGTTGAACGCGCTCTGGGCACCTTGGATGACGAACGAAATCTCGTTCCAGCGGAGCTTCGTCAGTTCCTCGCGGGAGAGGGACAGCACGTCCACCGGTTCGCCGCCGTCCGGCGGATGGTAGATGACTTCCCCGTCCACCTGTCCCGGTGAGACGATGGCGTCCAGCATCGCGGAGGCGAGCATCGACTTGCCGGACCCGCTCTCGCCGACGACGCCGAGGACCTCGCCCGCGTGGACGTCGATACTGACGTCCCGAAGGACGCGGGAGTCCCCGCGGTCCATGCTGAACGAGACGCTGGCGTCCCGGACTTCGAGGATGACGTCCTCCTCGGTCGGCGTGTCGGTGTCCGACGCGGACCAGAATTCGGTTGCCATCGGCGTCACCTCCGGCCGCCGGTTTCTCGGAACCGGTCGGTGTGTGGCGGTCGTTCGGCGTGTGTTGCCCCGTCGGCGTGTTTGATATCGGTGGTGGTCATGGATTCGTGTGGTGTGTGTCGAGTCATCAGTTGTACCCTATCAAGCGAAGTCCGAGCTGACCGAGGATGGCGTAGATGAACGCGCTCGTCCCCCAGATGGCGAACATCCCGGCGAGAACGGCATGCGTCAGCGAGGGGAGGAGATAGCCCGAGAGGAGGACGGCCAACAGCCAACAGACGACCCCCAACGCGACGATGAACGCGAGGAACGACCGCCTGATGGCGAGCAGGAGGGACACCGCCCGCCCGTTCTCGTCCGTGACCGAGGTGCTCATTCGTCACCTCCGGCGGTTTCGTGGCGCGCGCGAAGGCGGACGTTGAACACCCGGTCGAGCCCCTGCGCGAGCAGGATGAATCCGAGCGAGATGAGGATGATGAGCGCCATCGGCACCAGCAACCAGTGTATCTGGTCGGGGTTCGTCAGGTTCGCTTGGTTGTACGCGTCGTTCATCATCAATCCCCAATTCAGGTTCGAGCGGGGGAGGATCCCGAGGAAGTACAACCCGACGGACTCGAAAATTATCTTCCGGGCGCTGGTCGCGAAGTTGACCGAGATGTACGGCATCAGGTTCGAAACCACGTCCTTGCGGAGGATGTGAAGCTCCGACAGGCCCATGATGCGCGAGGCTTCGGTGAACGCCTCCTCGCGGATGCTCAACACTTGCGAGCGAACCGTCCGCGCCAACTTCGGCCAGTTGTCGATGCCGAGGATGAGGCCGACGACGAGGGGGCTTTCCGGTTGGTAGATGCTCGCCAGCACGATGACCAGCGCGATGCCGGGAATGGTGAGAACGACGTCCGTGAGCGTCATCAACGCGGAGTCGGTGCGGCCGCCGCGGTAACCGGCGACGGTGCCGATGAGCGTTCCGAGACAGACCGACAACAACGCACCGGCGAGGATCATCTCCAGCATCGCGGGCGTCGCGTGGACGACCTGTTTCAGAATCGACTTCCCCATCACGTTGGTTCCGAGCGGATACGCCCAGTCTTGGAACGGGGAGAGGTATATCGGTCCCTCCATCACGGTGGCCTTCTCGACGAGGACGATGCCGAACGGTGCCGCGGCGATGACGCCCATGACGACGAAGCCGAGGAGGATGAGCGACCCGACGAGCGCCCGCCAGTCGTTCAACAGCACCGCGATGGGCGCGTAGACGTGCCGCTCGAACGACCGCCGGGCCTTCTCGCGTCCCGTCAGTTCGGGGACGTTCGACGTTTGCGTGAAGATGCTCTCGTCCATCGGGGCGGAACCGGACCGACTGTTCGTCCCGCCGTCGGTTCGTGCGGATTCGTCGTCGGTTCGGCGAGGGGTGTCGGCGTGCGGCATTTCGGCATCGTCATTCTCAGTAGGCTTCACGTTCGCTCCCTCCTTTGACGCGGGGGTCGATGACGCCGTACGTCAGGTCGGCGATGAGGATTCCCAACAGCGTGATGCTGGTGAAGAAGATGAACGACCCCATGATGAGCGGGTAATCGCGGTTCAACAGCGCGTTGTACGTCACGAGGCCCATCGCGGGGTAGTTGAAGATGGTTTCGAGGATGATGCTGCTCCCAAAGATGCCCGCGATGCCCATCATGATGCTCGTGTAGACGGGCAACAGCGCGTTGCGGCCGACGTAGCGGATGGCGATGCGGCCCTGACTGATGCCACGAAGTCGCGCGACGCGGATGTAGCCTTCGCCCATCTCGCGGATGCAGTTCCCCCGAAACGCCAGTGCACCGCCGAATCCAGCGATGAACGAGGAGAACACGGGAAGGATGGCGTGTTTGACGACGCCGACGATGAACGGGAGGTTCAGTCCGGCCGTCGTGTTCGGGTCCATCCGTCCGCCGCTCGGCAACCAGCCGAGGGAGAACGAGAAGACGATGAGCGAGAGGATGGCGACGATGTAGTACGGAACGGTCGTATTGGCGATGGAGAATATCGTCATCCCGGTGTCGAACGTACCGCCTTCGTTGTACGCCATGACTGCGCCGAGCAGCAGGCTGACCGTCGTCCCGAGCGCGAGGCCGTAGATGCTGATGAACAGCGACCACGGCATCGCCTCGAACAGGATGTCGAAGACGGGTCGGTTCTTGAAAATCGACCGTCCGAAGTCCTGATAGACGATGATGTTTCGGAGGTAATCGTAGTACGCGACGTACCACGGTTTGGACGGGTCGATACCGGTGTACGTCTGCACCATCATGTTGATGCGTTCCATCTGCTGTGGCGACGGACTGCTTCCCTGTTCTATCATCTGTTGCATCAGATGGTTTTTCACCATTTCGACGGGGCCGAACGGTAACATTCGGTACAGGGCGAACGTCACCGTCAGCGCCAGCAGGAACACTAGCACTGATTGCCCGATCCGCTTCGAATAATACATCGTGCTACTGTGCTTGTGTTTCTCCCACCGCAATAAAGGTATGGGAGGGATTCTCTGTAACGGGCAGTTTCATTACGTCTGCGGCCCAGTTCGAGGTATGGCGCTCCTCACGCGACTCCGTGGCCTATTCGGAGGCGACTCGGACGACACCGAGACGTACCAGTGTATCAGATGCGGCGCGACGTTCGACCGGGAGTTCTACGAGTGTCCCGACTGTGGGGTCGCTCACGCCGTCGCCCGAATCGACGACGATGAGGAGACGGGGCGAAACGCTTAATTCCTGACGTGCGAGTGACCCGAACGAATGTCTCACGCACCCACTGTGTTCGATTACGTCTGCTCGAACGCCGATAAGTTCGCCATGCTGCTGGCGTTCGAGTGTTTGGCCTGTTTCCTCTCGATACTGCTCTTTTTCTGGTCGGAATCGGGAACGGCAGCACACGTCGTGTCCGTCCTCAACGTCCTCGGTGCGGGCATACTCGGTGCCGGAACGGCGGCGCTCCTCGTGAAATGCCATCGGACCTGAGGACCGAAAAACCGTGCGTGGGATGATAGCGGCAGGGCGGTTACTTCGTTTTCGCGCTGATGTGTCCTTTCATCAGGAACTCGATAGCGTTCGTGAAGTGTTCGTTCTTCGCCTTCTCGGAGTGGCCGGTGTCGTCGTCCCCGGTCGGGAAGTCGAACTTGTTCTGGTTGCCCCAGTACACCCTCGTCTCGTCGTAGAAGCCGATGTGCGGGACCTGCCAGTTGGTGTACCACATGAGTTTCTTCGTGAGGCCCTTGACCTCCTTCGTGGACTGGGTTTGGGACATGATATTACCCCACTTGATGGGATACAACGTCTGTTTTGCGCCGCCGTTGCCAGTCTGTCCGACGTTCTTCGGGAATTTCGGTCGGATCGGTTGGTTCAGCTTCTTGCTCCGTGACTGGGAAAGGTCGGGCGTTCGGCGATCGACGCTACAGTCGCCGCTCGGTTCCTTTACGTTCACGACTTCGTCGAACTTACCGAGACCGGCCACGCTGACGGTGGAATACGCGCTCGCCGGGTGTGACGTCTTCGAGAACCAGTTGACCATGTCGAAGTCGTGGGTGTCGGTCCACCGCTTCCAGAACCCGCTGCTCGATGGGATGATGAGTTCGTTGCCGAAGCCGAACTCCTTGAGTTTGGGACTCAGGTACTTCCCGATGGTCTCGTAGATGGTCCACGGCGGCGTCAGATAGGTGAGTCCCTCGACGCGACTGCCATCCGGTCCGGCCCAGACGTCGCCGTCCTTCGTGTAGCCCGCGTCCTTAAGGACTTGTTTCGCCTTCTCGGGCTTCGACGTGCGACCGTAATCGATGAGCTTGTTCTGGAAACTTTTGCTCGTCCATTGATTCCCGGTGCTCGCGGACATCCCGGTTACGGTGTCTCGGGGTTTGTAGTTCAGTCCCTGCGTGCTCTTGATGACTTTCACGAGTTCGTCGTGGTCCATGAGGTACGCGATGGCCCGACGAACGGGACGGCGAGCGAGGTGTTCGTTGTTCCAGTTCATGGCTAACTTCACGATGCTGGACGTGCCGAACTGGTTGTATACGTCGACGTTGCCGTTGGACTTGGCCTGATTTATCGTCTTGTCCCCCATGTCGAGTTGGCCCGCGTTGAGCGCCTGAATCGCCTTCTGTTTCTCCGAGATGAGATGCCAGTTGAACGTCTTCAGGTTCGTCCAATCGGCGCGCGGGTGGTCCTCGTACTTCTTGTGGACGGCGTTGGTGGGGGAGAGCTGTTTCGGCTTCCACAACCCACAGCCGAGACCCTTCTCGGTGAGGTCGTTCAGCGTGATGGTCGTCGAAGTCAGCTCCTTGGTCACCTTTTCCACGGCGCTCTGACCGCCCGCGTCTTCGTACTTATCGAGCCACGATTTGAAATAATCGTGCTTGGCGGGGACGGTGTAGTACGGGGATGCCGTCTTCTGCAACGACGGATTGGCCGGTCCGGCGAGATGATGTTTGATCGTGTGTTTATCGGCTACCTCCCAACTGTCGTCCGTGTTCTCCGGACCGTAGCTCGCCTTGTAATCGCTGATGAGTGCTGCGGTGCGGAAGTCTTGTGCGGTGACGGGCGTTCCGTCCCACCACGTGTACTCGTCGTTGAGTTTTATCTCGACCTCACAGCCGCCCCCTTTGATGTTGATTTCGTCCGCGAGGAAGTACATCGGTTCCCCCTTGGCGTTGGGCCAAACCAACGACTCCCACCACATGTTGTCCATCCAGAACTCGGTGTTCTTCGTATCAGTGAAGGGGTTGATATTGGCCTTGCTGGGTTGCCAACTGACCGGTGCGCGCATGTGCAGTTCGGTCGTGACGGGCGTCCCGTTTTTCCCGTTCGACCCGCTCGCATCGTCGGGGGTCCCCGACATCGTCACATCCGGGTCGTTGGGGTTGCTGCCGCCACAACCGGCCAGTCCGGCCATCGTCGCGCTCCCGCCGAGCGCGAGCCACTGTCGCCGCGTCAGCGAAGCTCTCTCAGGCTCATCGCTAGCACCGTGGTTGCTGTTAACCATGCTCGGTTCGACTTTAAAATGAACATAGAAAAATGTTTGGGTTAGTGACGCTCTGCTTCGGAGAACGACTCGTCGTCGCGATACAAACCGTTTTGTGGGCCGGGTACGGCTGGAGTGTATGGACACGAACACGGCAGAGCGGAGCAACGACGTCGCCGTCGTCACCGGTGCGGCGAAGGGTATCGGCCGCGCCATCGCGGAGCGACTCGCGAACGCTGGCACCACCGTCATCGTCGCGGACGTGGACGCGGACGGCGGCGAGGAAACGGTCGCCCGCATCGAGGAGAACGGTGGGACGGCCGAATTCGTCGGGACCGACGTCAGCGATTCGGCGGACGTGTCCGCCATGGTCGAAGCGACGATGGAGCGCCACGGGAGCGTTGACGTCCTCGTGAACAACGCGGGCGGGTCGTTCGACGACGGCAACGTCGCCGACGTGACCGACGCCACGTGGGAGCGAATCATCGACGTGAACCTGAAGGGCCAGTTCCTCTGCGCTCGGGAGGTCCTCCCGGCGATGGTCGAATCGGGCGGCGGGTCGATGGTCCACGTTTCGTCCATCAACGCGAAACTCGGCATCGGCCTCGCCTCTTACTCCGCCGCGAAGAACGGCATCGTCGCGCTCTCCCGACTCATCGCCACGCAGTATGGCCGCCACGGCGTCCGCTCGAACGCCGTCTGTCCGGGGAGTATCATCACCGACGCGTCGAGCGAGAAGCTGACCACCGAGGGGCCGGTCCGCGAGGAGTGGCTGAACCAGTATCCCGTCGGCCGATTCGGACGACCCGAAGACGTGGCCGAGGCCGCGTTCTACCTCACGTCGGAGAAGGCGTCGTTCGTCACCGGCACGGAACTCGTCGTTGACGGCGGTCTCTCCGCCGGTCTCGACCAACGGTTGGAGACGATGATGTACGACATCGACGAACCGCCGACGTGGAATTGCGACGATAACTGACGTCGCTCCCCTTCGAACGGAAGTATAAGTAGCGGGACGAGAAACAGCGGGGAGATGACCACACAGTGTCGCCGTCTTACCGAGTACGGGCGCATTTTCGACGGCATCGACGTTCGAAACGTGTCCCCTCCCCAATTTTCGACCGGAGACGAAGTACGCCGCGCTGTACCATCTCGCGTTCGACAGCGGTTCGCCGACGGGACGTTCACGAAGGAAATTGAGGGGGTGACGGCGTGAGCGAGCGCGTCGTCGTCGGCCTCATGTCGGGCACGTCGCTCGACGGCGTCGATGCAGCCTGCTGTCGGATTCGGAGGGACGGGGAGGCGATACGCGACTACGACGTGAGCGTCGAATCGTTCGTCACGCGGGAGTACGACTCGGCCTTCCGCGAGCGACTCGAACGCGTCTGCTCCGACGAGGGGTCCGTCGCCGAGGCCTGTCGGCTGAACGTCGCGCTCGCGGCGGTCTTCGCGGACGCGGCGGAAGCGGCGGCGGACGCCGCGAACCTCGATATCTCGGCCGTGGACGCCATCGGGTCGCACGGCCAGACGATTCGTCACGAACCGGAGCCACGACGACTGCCGGTGGGCGACGACCGACGCCGTTCAACGCTCCAGATCGGCGACGGGAGTTACATCGCCGAGCGGACCGGCGTCACGACGGTCGCGGACTTTCGCACCGCGGACGTGGCGGTCGGCGGACACGGTGCGCCGCTGGTTCCGTTCGCCGACCTCGCCCTGCTCGCCGACGACGAGTCGTTCCGCATCGCACAGAACGTCGGCGGCATCGGGAACTGCACCGCGTTGCCGCCCGGAGCAGCGCGCGAGGACGTGACCGCCTTCGACACGGGACCCGGAAACATGGTTATCGACGGCGTCGTGGAACTCCTGACGGACGGCGAGCGGACGTACGACCGCGACGGTCGGATGGCCCGCGAGGGGACGGTCCACGACGCGATACTCGACGATGCGTTGGACGAGCCATACTTCCGTGCGGAACCTCCGAAGTCCACCGGACGGGAGCAGTTCGGCCGCTCGTACGCACGGGAGTTCGTCGCCGCCTGCCGGGAGCGAAACTGCACGGACGAGGACGTCGTGGCGACGGCGACGGCATTGACGGCCCGCTCCATCGCCGACGCGTACCGGCTATTTCTCCCGAACGCACCGGACGAAATCGTCGTCTCCGGCGGCGGGGCGTACAACCCGCGCTCCTCGACATGCTCGACGCCGAGGTGAGCGCCCCGGTCCGAACTATCGACGAGTACGGTGTCGGAAGCGACGCGAAGGAGGCCGTCGCGTTCGCCCTGCTCGGCGCGGCGGCGCTGGACGGCGTGCCGAACAACGTCCCCGGCGCGACCGGTGCGGCCCGACCGGTCGTCATGGGCAAGCGCTGCCCGCCGAACTGAGCGCTCCGTCACTCCGTCTTGTCCCCTTTTTCGAACGTCCGATTCGTCGCGGTATTCTCGCCCCACGAACCCTCGGCTTTCGATTCTGTCGAACCGCGAACCCCTGATCTTCCTCCTTTCAGCGGTCATGCGGACTGCTACCTTCGTTTCCGGCGGACAAGAGGGGGAGCTTCCGTGGACTCGAAATCGACCCCGATTCATCACGAAAATATGTGCGTTATTACCTGCCGAGAAGCGAACCGAACACACGATTCGCGGGTACATTACATGCATAGTTCCGTAATGTGTGTCTTCGACCAGGGAACGCCGTATCCCGCCACGAGAGGCATTCACACGCGTGATGTGCCGTCGTTTCGTCTCTATCGAATGTGTTTCCCCCACGAATACGACTTGAAATCCTCTGAAACCGTTTTAAATCGGTGATTCGAGACTTCTCCGTTCCGTTTCGGCTGTGTCGAAACGATATCCAGTGTTCGACGCGAGGTGGTCGCGTTTCGAGAACGACGAAAATCTGATTGGACGAAACCGGGCGGAGAACGGGTGGGGAACGGACGGAGAACGGACGAAAACGGGTGACGCGGGTTGAAACGGCGGTCCTTACGCGGACTCCGCGATACCCGGGAGGTCGAAGAGGTCCGCGAGCGACTCCACCTCGTAGGTCGGGTCCTCCGGGAGGTCGTAGCCATCACGGTGTGGTCGTCGGATGAACGCCGAGTCGAGGCCCGCGCGGTGGGCGGCGCGAACGTCACAGGTGCTGTCGCCGACGTAGAGGCCGTCGGTCACATCGAGGTCGGCCATCGCCTGCTCGATGTAGTACGTCTCGGGTTTGGTCTGCTCGAATCCCTCGACCGTCGGTTCACGGCCGTAGGCCGTCTCGAACAGGTGGGCGAAGTCGAACCGGTCGAGCATGTACTCGATGGTGGCGTGTTGATTGCTGCTGACGACCCCCATGTCGTGATGCGCGGCGAGGTCCGGGAGAACCGAACAGTCGTCGTAGGGGACCCGCTCGCCGCGGTCCATCATATTGGATTGGAGGCGC
>NZ_MEIH01000313.1:0-5628 GCF_001723155.1 Haladaptatus sp. W1 | reverse complement strand
TGAGCATGGGTTTGTGGAACCGCGGGCCGTCGTCGGTGGTGATGCGCGGACAGCCGGTGTTGACGAAGGCGTCCATGTCGAAGTTTCGCAGTCGGTCGGGCGTCACCTCGTCCATCGTGATGAGGTAGGCGTTTTCGTTTTCGTCGAGGATGTCCTGTGCGACGTCCCAGCGGCCCTGCCCGATTTTGGTGCAGAAGATGACGCCCCATTTCTCGGCGTCCATCGCGCGGTGGACCGCGCCGTAGCGCTGTTTGAGGAACTTTTCGGTGTCCGCCACGGTGACGACGTTGTTCACGGGGTCGGCGATGACGACGGTCTTGTCGGGGTGTTCCATCGCCAAGCCGAGCGGGTGGAACTTCCCGCCGCCGACGTAGAGCACTTGGTCGGCGTCGATGTCCGCCGAAGCGTAGTTACATCCCAAGACCTGCCCCTCGTGAGTCAGTCGGTCGTCGCCGCGTCGGGTGTGAACGTCGAACCCGCGCTCTTCCAACCACTCGCGCATCTTCTCGAAGTGGTTCATGTGCTGGGCGGTCGTCACGAGGCCGACGTCGCCGACTTCGAGTTCCTCCAAGGACTGCTCCATGATGGGAAACACATCGACGTTGGAGAACAGGGGGACGTAGATGACCTTGTCCGTGTTCTTCATCGGCGAGTGGCCGAAGTGGACGAACACGTCGGTTCGCTTCATCAGGTAGGTGTCCAAGTCACAGGCTCCGTAGCACGGCTGGCCGGAGAGGAGAATCGTCACGTCGTCGGGGAGCAGTTCGCGCAGGTCGTCCGCCACCTGCGGGCCGCGGCGTTTGAGTCCCTCGGGGAACTGCAACCCCACCTTGTCGGCGTCGCGCTCCTCGACCGCTTCGATGATGCGGTCGAGTTCGTAGTCCCACTCCCGGTCGTGCTTGAGGGACATCCCCGTGTTCCTGAGGTCCCCCTCGCTGTACTCGCTTTCGTTGCTCATTATCCCCTCATTGCGGGCGAGAACTTTTAACCTCGGCGTTCTCGGTTTTCCCGATCCGCTCGATTTCGGGATTCGGCAGGCCTAAAGTCCTTCAGCCCGAATCCCGAGACATGAGCGTCGACACGACGACGGAGACCGCGGAGCAGTCCGATATCGAACGGCTGGCGACGGAACTCGGCGAGGCGATCGTGGAAAGCCCCGTCTACCAGCGATTCGAGGAGACGAAGGCGGCCGTCGAAGCCGACGAGGAGGCACAGGAGCGGATCAAGGAGTTCGAACAGCTCCGACAGGAGTTCATGCTCGCGCGACAGACGGGTGAGGCGACCCAAGACGACGTGGCGGAGGTCCAGAAGGCCCAGCAGGAACTCCACTCCCTGCCGGTCATGGCGGAGTATCTCGACGCACAGGACGAACTCACGGCGCGACTGGAGGACCTGAACCGCGCCGTTTCCGACCCGCTCGCCGTCGATTTCGGCCAGCAGGCTGGCGGTTGCTGTCAGGACGAGTAATCGGACACCCGCATCCCCGTTTTCTGCTCCTGCGACGCATTCACGGCGAGTGACGACACTCAGTTCAGCCGCCAGAGTTCGTAGTTCAACAGGGTGGCGAAGCCGACCCAGCAGAGGTACGGCACGAGCAGGAGGGTCGCCCGTCGGTCGATTTTGGCGAAGGCGACCATCGTTGCGACGATGGCGGCGAGGAGGGCGAGGATGACCGCGAGTCCGCCAGCGGGCCAGCGCATGCCGAAGAAGACGAGCGTCCACCCGGCGTTCAGGACGAGTTGCACCGCGAAAACCGCGAGCGCGAACCGGTTATCCCCCCGTCGCCAGACCAGATAGAGCGCGACACCCATCAACAGATAGAGCGTCGTCCAGACTGGGCCGAACACCCAACTCGGCGGCGTGAAAGCGGGCTTTTGCAGGGTCGTGTACCACGTCGCCACGTCGTTCGCGGTCAGAAACGACGGGATGATTCCCGCCAGTTCACAGACGACGATACAGACGAGCAGGGCGGGCACGTCCCGGAGCGAGAACGACGAACGCTGTGCTATCTCCATGAGGTCGCTACGACACGAAAAAGGGTGTTCCTTTCGCCGAACTACGTGGGTTCGACTAGTCGAGGTCGTCCAACTGGACCGTCTCGTCGAGGATGAGCGTCGGACCCTGTTCCGTGTCGATGAACTCGGCGGCGTCGGCCATGACCTCCTTTCCCTTCTCGGAGTCGAAGGCGGCCTTCATGTCGGCGGTCGAGTCGAAGTAGAGTTCGAGCACACCGTCGTAGCCCGCCTTCTCGGGGTCCTTCGAGACGGAGGTGACGTACTTCTTCAGGCCGGGCAGTTCCTTGGCGAGTTCGGAGTGCTCTTCGAGCCAGTACTCCTCGAACTCCTCGTGGGTCATGCCGTCCTTGCGCACCAGCAGATCGACCATCTTCATCATGGTACTTGAAGTCGGTTCCCCGACGACTTCGTTGTATCGACTGCTCCGCGGAAATTCCGTCCTCACTCCCGAAACGGAGTCGGGTAGGTGAGCGTTCCGCCGACGCCCGCGAGTGCGTCCTCCGAAAGGGTAGACACCTGAAACGCCTCGTCGGGCATGTCGAACGGATTCTCGAATCCGGCATCGACGGTCGTCCGTTAGCTTCGCCCGAACGTCGCCGTGAACCGCGCCCGGCCGAGTCGGTTCCCGTCCATCGCGCTGAACAACGCGTCCCGTTCCGCCCCCGCGTCGAGCTGTAGCTCGCGTCCGAGGAGGTACAGCGTGAACCGGTAGGTGTGCGGCCCGTCGCCCGTCGGCGGGCAGGGACCGCGGTAGCCGATTTCGCCGAATCCGTTGGTTCCCTGCCGCGCGCCGTCGAGCGACCCGACCGTCCGCCGCCGTGGCACGTTTTTCGGCACCGTCGTCGTCCCCGGCGGGAGGTTCCACAGCAACCAGTGGGTGAACGTCCCGCTCGGCGCGTCCGGGTCGTCGACCACGACGGCGAGCGAGTTCGCGTCGTCCGGCACCGACCCGATTTCGAGCGGCGGCGAGACGTCCTTACCGCTGCAGGTGAACTCGGTCGGAACGCTGGCACCGTCCTCGAACGCGGGTGTCGTGAATTCAGTCATGGTGTCGCTCCGTTCGGTCGTTCGCGTCGATTCCGTTTCCGTCGGGCGGTCGCTTCGTCCGTCGCCGTCGCGCCGAACGCCCGCACACCCCGCCAGAGCGACGCCTCCCCCACCCAATCCCACGAGGAAGGTTCGTCGTCGGAGCATTACGTGGTGTTTCGCGGCGCGCGGTAAAATGCCCTGTTGCCGTCGGTTTAAGTGCGTGGGCGTCCTTCCCTCGGGTCGATGGCGGAACTCAACCGACCCGAACGACGGCAGTGCGTCGAGTGCGGACGCGAGGATTCGTGGGACGATTCGACGCACAACTGGCGAATCGCTGGCGAGGAAGGCAGACCCTTCTGCATCCACGAGTGGGACATCAACGGCTCGCACAACCCGATTCGGAATTGAATCGGGCGTCGAAGAAAAGCGGGGGGAAGAGAGGGAGTAGGATGGGATTCGACCGCGACGGGACTTGACCGGATGGGACTAGACCGGGACGGGATTCGGCCGATGATTCGACCACTAGCGAGTGGTGACTCGGCCCCTAGTGCGAGACTGGTTCGACACTAGGTTGGGATGGTTTGGCGGCTAGAGAGAAGACCAGTCGTACGGTTGCGTTCGGCCGCGACATCTTCCACACCTCACCGAACCAATAGAATTAACTAGTCAGAATTTGATATGTCGGACGAAGCAAATCGGGGTACTCGCCGAAAGGCCAGTGCTGGAACACTGACCCCGTTTGCTTCAGGCGCTTACCCAAAGCATGTCTGACAACGAACCTTCTTCGGAAAAACGTATCGCCACCGAACAGACGCTCCTCCGCCTCGGCGCGGTGTCCCCCGAGGATGTGAGTGAAGAGTTGCTACTCGACATTCACGATTTGTTCGAAGAACACGACATCCCCATGCACAGCGTTTCCGTCGAGCGCTGGCGCTCTGGGTACGTCTGTTAGTTGGATAGGGATTGCAGGAATTTTTTTGTGGTTCGTTACGATTTGAGTTCGGGTTTAGTGTAGGTGTGACTGCCGAAGCGAAGACCTTGAACGCCCCCGTCCGCTCGCGTCGGGGTGTTGGTTCTTCTGTGACTGCAACGACAGACGTCACTGAAACCGCACCCGCACCGCACCACAACCCTCCCCAACCGATTGCGTTTCTCGGCCTTCGGCCTCCGATACTCATCCCTCGCGTGATAACCAACCACCCCCTCGGACGGAGCGTCCTCGGGGGTGGTGGTGCACGCGCCGGGCGAGTCGATTCAGCTTCACGCTACTGGATTTCCATCGAGGCGCGCGCTGGCGAGACGACGCGGCCGAGCATGGCCGCGTCGTCTCGGAAAAACGTGCGAGGGATGAGGCTTGCGAGACGCGTCGCGTCTCGCTGACCTGCGGCCGTGGCCCGCAGGTACCGCAACGGAGTTCTCGTGAGCGGAGCGAGCGAGAGCACGAAAGAGCGTGCTCTTTCGGAGTGAGGAACGCAATCGGCTGGGGAGGGTGTGGCGCGGTGCTGTGCGGAACCGGTTTGTGGTTGGAACTGAAAGGGGCCGCCCGGTCGCGCTTGCATGGTCGTCTCGGCGACCCCTCTCGACGAGGCACGCGGTTTGCGTCGAGATGTCGGCGAGCGGCCGCGACCCGGCGGATTACTCGTCCTCGAAGTCGAGCGAGACGCTGTTGATGCAGTAGCGCTTTCCGGTCGGTTCCGGGCCGTCGTCGAAGACGTGGCCGAGGTGGCCGCCGCAGTTCGCGCAGACGACTTCGGTTCGGACCATGCCGTGGCTGGTGTCTTGTCGCGTCTCGACGTTCTCCTTCGGCACGTCGTAGAAACTCGGCCAGCCACAGTGGGAATCGTACTTCGTGTCCGAATCGAACAGTTCCGCGCCGCATCCGGCACAGACGTAGGTGCCGTCGTCCGTTCGGTCCAGATGCTCGCCGGTGTGGGGACGTTCCGTTCCCTGCTCGCGGAGGACGTGGTATTCTTCGTCCGTCAGTCGCTCGCGCCACTCCTCGTCGCTCTCCGGGGTGTCGGATGGCCGTTCGCTCATGGTCACACCTAGCGACTGCTGGGGGATAAACTACCTGTACGACGAACCGGTGGGGCCAGCAAATTCATAGCACGGCAGGGGGAATATGGGAAACGGAATGAGTTTGACGACCGAGCAGGGCGTCATCGGACGCCTCGAAGGAGAAGAATGCCACTGGTGTCCCGACGGAGAGTTGGTTCGAGACACCTACAAAGGAAACGAGGCGGTCGTCTGTGACACCTGCGAGACGCCCGCCGCCCAAATCTGGTAGTTCCGCACGCACCGAACGCGATTGCGGACCCCGCTTTTATCACCCATTTATTTCTACGAATGACGGACGGAAACCGCGAATCGGTCCTCACTGAACTTGATTCCGGAGGTCGTCGTACGAACTCGCCTCGGTCACGTGTGCGACGTTTTCGGCCACGATATCCGCCAAGCGGGAGTAGTATTCGGGCGTGTGTCCCGCCATGTGCGGCGTGATGAGGACGTTCTCGAAGGTCCACAGCGGGTGGTCCTCCGGCAGGGGTTCCGGGTCGGTCACGTCCAGCGCCGCCCGCGGATGTGG
>NZ_MEIH01000312.1:0-2075 GCF_001723155.1 Haladaptatus sp. W1 | reverse complement strand
ACGAGGCGGTCGTCTGTGACACCTGCGAGACGCCCGCCGCCCAAATCTGGTAGTTCCGCACGCACCGAACGCGATTGCGGACCCCGCTTTTATCACCCATTTATTTCTACGAATGACGGACGGAAACCGCGAATCGGTCCTCACTGAACTTGATTCCGGAGGTCGTCGTACGAACTCGCCTCGGTCACGTGTGCGACGTTTTCGGCCACGATATCCGCCAAGCGGGAGTAGTATTCGGGCGTGTGTCCCGCCATGTGCGGCGTGATGAGGACGTTCTCGAAGGTCCACAGCGGTGGTCCTCCGGCAGGGGTTCCGGGTCGGGTCACGTCCAGCGCCGCCCCGCGGATGTGGTTGCCTCGGAGCGCCGAGACGAGCGCGTCCGTCTCGACCACCTTGCCGCGGGCGATGTTCACCAGCACGGCGTGGGACGGCAGGGTGTCGAACGCCGCGGCGTCGAGTAGCCCGCGCGTGTCGTCCGTCAGCGGGCAGGCCAGCACGAGGTAGTCCGTCCGGACGAGCGCGTCGTGCAGGTCGTCGAAGCCGACCACCTCGTCGGTCGGGCCGCCCTTTTCGGGCGAGTAGCGGACGCCGACCGTCTCGACGCCGAACCCGTCCAACCGCTCCACGATGGCCTGGCCAATTGCGCCCAACCCCACCACTGTCACGGTACTCCCCTGTAGTTCGTGGGCCTGAAAGTGCCGCCACTCGCGGCGCGACTGCTGTCGCCCGGCGCGGAGGAACTTCCGCGTGAAGGTCAACATCGCGCCGACGACGTGCTCCGCGATGTTCGGACCGTGGACCCCCGAGGCGTTCGTCACCGCGACACCCCGTGATTCGAGGGCGTCGAGCGGCAGGTGTCCCGTTCCGGCGTAGGCACACGCGAACAGTTCCATGTTTTCGGCGTGGGCGAGCAGGGACTCGTCGATGGTCATCCCGGTCACGATTTCGGCGTCGGCGATACGCGGCGTCTCGAATCCAGCTGTAGCGATAATCCCAGTTTCGAACCCCGCCGACGTTCTCGGGGAGCGAGGTGGTCGGCGCGGCACAGATGGCTCCCGTTTCGCGGTGGGTGAGCAGTTTGAGGACCAATCCCGACCGGACGGCGAGGTCGTGGTGCACCCCGTCGAACGAGCACCCGTCCGGGCAGGAGTGCGCCCAGTCGCGCCAGAAATCCACCGTTCGGTCGAGGCGCTGGGAACAAACGTCGGGGTCCGCCTCACCCGTCTCCTCGTGCGACAGCACGAACCACGTCGATTCGTCCGCCGACAGCGACCACGTGGCGCGGACGGTCGCCCCGTCCACCTCGAATCCGACACCGCCCGCGAGAAAGACGAATTCCGCGTCGTCAGTCGGATACTCCCCGTCCGAGACACGAACCCCGCCGTCGGTGGATTCCACGATTGATTCCCCCCGTGCGTAATCGAATCGCGGGGCGAACGTCAGTTCGAGTTCGACGGTTCCCTCGACAGCCGTCACCTCGCGGTAGACCGCACGCTCCATGCCGTCGTCGCGGACGGGCATGAAATCGGTAACCCGCACGCGCCCGGAATTCGTTTCGAACGTCGTCCGCAACACGTTCGTTCCGTCGAGATACGACTGTTCCGAGTCGAACGAGTCGGTCGGCTGAATCCGCCAGAATCCCCCGTTTTCGGCGTCCAAGACGCTCGTAAACACGCTCGGTGATTCGACGTGTGGCAGGGGAAGCCACTCGATTTCGCCCTCGTCGTTGACCAGCGCACAAGTCTCCAGATTACCGATGAGTCCGTACCGTTCGAGTGGAGAATACCGGGTCATCGTTTCGGACCCCCAGCAAACCGCGTCATATCGATAATTCGACCGAGCAACGAATTGAACCTTTGGGCGGTTCACCGTCCGCGCCGTCGGCGACGAGGCGGATGTTTTTATGTAATGACGGAAGCACTCCGGGCCACCGTGGGACACAGAGCACTCGTCGTTTACGAGCGACCCGACGGCCGGTACGACCGTCACTACGCACACTGGGGCGCGGCGGACCTCGAACTCCGTCACGGAATCACGCCGGAAACACCCTTCGCGGGCAACCGCCCGTCCCGCAT